>CALRIB010000011.1 GCA_943359705.1 Candidatus Nomurabacteria bacterium
CATACTTGCGACGTTGTCTTTCCGTATTTCTCAGCAATTGCGACAAGTACCGGGTCTTTTAATCTGTATCCGTGATTGAGCGGACTATAGGAAGTGAATACGATGTCATTGTCTCTGCAGTAGGCTAGCAGTTCGTCATCGTGATGAAACGGATTGTATCGAACCTGATTATTCATCGGCTTGATGCGAGCGTACTCGAAAAGCTTCGCGAGTTCTTTGGTACCGTAATTTGAAACACCGATGGCCCGCGCAAGCTTGTCGTCATAAATCTTTTCCAATGCTTGCCAGATTGCTTTCGGTTGAAAGGGGATTGGCCAGTGGATGAGATACATGTCCACGTAGTCGAACCCGAGACGTTTGAGCCCTTCATCAAACGTGCCGCGCACATCGAAAAAATCGGTCGGCCATATCTTGGTTGTTACAAATATCTCCTCGCGCGGAATGCCGCTCTCGCGCACGGCTTTCCCGACACTCCACTCGTTGCCGTAGAGCCGCGCGGTGTCGATGTGACGATATCCCGCTTCAAGCGCCACGCGCACAGCGCCCTCCGCCTCTGGTCCTTCATTCACCTGCCACGTCCCAAAGCCGAGGGTCGGTATCTCGACCCCGTTGCTCATCTTCATTGAATCTTTATGAGCTTCATCCATACTGTAATTGTTACACATCTCCTACGTCTTAGTTAATGAAGTGATTCTTATATGTACCGATTTTCTATAGCAAAATTTTCCACCCTCACTCTCGCGGGTGTTATCGTCGCCGCCGGCCTCTTCGGCGCGGCGCTCTCGTTCTCCACTTCCCACGCGCAAACGTACCCGATTGCCTGCACAATGGAAGCCAAACTCTGCCCCGACGGCTCATACGTCGGGCGAGGCGGACCAAATTGTGAATTCGCCCCGTGCCCGGGTGGCAACACCGGTAGTTGCGTGGTCATTACTAGTGCACTTTTCTATGGCTCGACCGACGCACGCACCGGAGGCGATGTAACGAAACTCCAAAGTTTCCTTACCTCACGCGGCTATTACAACGGCGCCGTCATCGGAATCTTCGGACCCGTCACGCGGGCGGCCGTAATACGTTTCCAAAGCGCCAACGGAATTAGTCCGATTGGCATCGTCGGCCCGGTCACACGCGCTGCCATTCAACGCATTAGCTGTGGCGGCAATCCTCCGCCCACACAAGGTATTTCCGTTACATCTGTTGCACCGCAATCAGGTAGCGTTGGCACGCAGATTGTTGTACGCGGATACGGATTTACCTCCGACAACACAATCGTCTTTACACCCGTCAATAATGGTGCGGGCTACATTGTGCACGTGCCTTCATACGACGGCGTAACGCTCATGTTTGCAGTACCCGACGGTCTCAATCCGCTCTGCTTCTACTCGAATCCTCGCTGCCTCATCGCAACGCGCCAAACGGCGCCCGGCCCATACACCATCGCCGTGCAAATTACGAACGGCACCAGCAATACAGCGAGCTTCACCGTCACTTCAAACACGCAAAACAATCTCACCATCCAGTCGGTTCAGCCCACCTCGGGCGCGGTCGGGGCGAGCGTGACGATATTCGGCACCGGCTTTACAGGGAGCAACAATATAAAATTCGACTCTTCCGATGCCGTGACTGTTGCTTCCTCCAACGGCACATCACTCACGTTTACCGTGCCGGCGTATATCCGCCCCTACTGCCCGCCGGGCGCCTACTGCTTCGTCTATCAAATCCCGACACAGCCCATGACCTACAGCGTGACCGTGCAGAACGAGAACGGTACGAGTAACGCCATCAAATTCACCGTTACCTCGACCACCTCCGGCGCGCCCACCATTCAATCCATCGCACCGACATCAGGTTCCGTCGGCAGCACAGTCACCCTTTATGGCAGCGGCTTCAACAGCGCTAGCATTTTGCGTTTCAGCGAAGGCTCCGTGCCGCACTCCACTTCAGCAGACGGAACGCAGATTACCTTTACGGTACCGCAAGCAGTCGGACCCTACTGTGCGCCGAACATGATGTGTGCAATGTACATGCGGCAGGTGACGCCGGGTCAGTACAACGTTTCCGTTCAAAATACTGACGGGTCAGTTTCGAGCAACACCGTTACGTTTACAGTCACCGATACTGGCGGCCAGATAACCATCAACGGTGTCGATGCGCCCGCGTCTCTCTCCGTCGGCCAACAGGGGACATGGACCGTGCGCGCGACGGTGCCCGGAAATCCCGGCGCGAATCTCCACTACTCAGTTGTCTGGGGCGATGAGGGATATTATTATCCGCCCTACATGCAAGCCGGTGCGTCGCAACAAATCCAAACTTCCGCCACCTTCTCTCACGTCTACCAGCGCTCCGGTTACTTCACACCCTCCTTTACCGTCACCAACGACTTTGGCGCCTCCGCAAGCGCGACCGCCTCCGTCAACGTTTTCTAGCGTATACCTCTAGCTCACGCGGTCGCGTAAGCTAGCGTCATATCGGCTCACTTCTAGTTAGGGTCACTTTGTTATACTCCAGGGCATGAACGCGGTTTTGGAGGTGAAAAATTTGCGGAAGGAATATGGGGAGACCGTCGCGGTGGACGGGGTTTCTTTTACAGTTGGCAAGAATGAGATAGTCGGACTTTTGGGGCCCAACGGGGCGGGGAAGACGACGACAATCAATATGGTATTGGGCGTTTTGGAGCCGAGCGGTGGCTCTATTGCCATTGAAGGCATCGATGTGCGAACACGACGCAGCGAGGCGATGCAGCGAACGAATTTTGCCGCCGTATACGCGCAGTTGCCGGGCAATCTTCGCGTTCGTGAGAGCTTGACCGTGTTCGGGCACATCTACCGCGTTGATGACCTCAAGATGAGGATTGCAGAAGTATTGAAGGAGTTCGAACTCGAAAAGTTTGCCGACACCAAAGTAGGGTTGCTTTCCTCCGGTGAACAGGCGCGTGTTTCGCTCGCCAAGGCGATGCTCAATAAGCCGCGCCTCCTGTTGCTTGACGAGCCGACTGCTTCTCTCGACCCTTCGACCGCTCGGGCGATACGCGAAAAGATACGCGCATTCGCGAAAAGCGGGGAAGGCGGAGTGCTCTGGACCTCGCACAACATGCTCGAAGTTGAAATGGTCTGCGACCGCGTGCTGTTCCTTTCGCACGGCAAAATATTGCTCGAAGGCAATCCGAAGACGCTTGCAGCTGAGCACGGCAAGAAAAATCTCGAAGAGCTTTTCATTACAGTCGCCCGCGAGCCGCTCTCGCTCGAGCTCGAAAAATAATATGTCCGCACGAAGAATTTACGCGGTCTTTCTCCGGTACATGTACCTGGTCAGAGACCACCCGCAGCGCCTGTTCCAAATCCTGGTCTGGGCGGCGCTCGATATCGTGCTCTGGGGATTCATTACCAAGTACCTCAACGATGTAGGGAATGCCGGGTTTAGTTTTGCGCCGACGCTCCTGGGTGCTGTCGTACTCTGGAGTTTCTTAGGCCGCGCCCAGCAGGGAGTCTCCACGCCGGCACTCGAAGATGTGTGGTCACGCAATCTCCTCAACTTCTTTGCCTCGCCGCTTACGGTTGCTGAATACGCTGCGGGTCTCGTGTGCGCCAGCATCACCACCTCCATCGTAGGGTTTGCATGCGTGTGCGCGCTCGCGTTTCTGTTCTTTGGCTTCACGGTTTTCTGGATGGGAGCGCAACTTTTCGCATTTCTCATGATTCTGTTCATCTTCGGTGTTGCACTCGGACTTCTCGGAGTCTCTATCGTTTTCCGTTTTGGCCCGTCGGCCGAATGGTTCGTCTGGCCGATTCCCGCCGTCATCGAGCCCTTTGTCGGTGTCTTTTATCCGGTTTCCGTACTGCCCGGATGGATGCAAGTGCTTGCCCATGCGTTGCCGCCTAGCTACGCCTTCGAAGGCTTGCGGAGCGTCGTCTTCGGCACCGGTGCCGCGACAGAGGACGCACTCATCGGCATCGCGCTCTCCCTTGTCTATCTCGCTGCCGCCTACGTCTTTTTCGTCTACATCCACAAACGCGCCGTCCGCAGCGGCGCCATCGCCCGCTTCAGCGCCGAGAACTCATTCTGAACCGTCCGTCTTTTTATCGGCAATTGAGATCATCGGGCCAAGCTCCGCTAATCGTGAATCGATTTCTTTGACTACCGGGGCCGCGTCGGGGTCGTTCATCCTCTCAAGCTGGCGCTTCACACGGCGAAGTACGGGTGAGTGTTGCTGTGCAAGATATTCGCCGTTGCATAGCCGGCGTATAAAGACAAAACAAAATTCGGAGTGTGCTGCGCTCTCCAGAACCTCGGCTGCGTTCTCGAGACCGGTCTGTATGGTCGCGGGATCAATGGGACCCCAGTTTTGCGTCACAAGAGCCGCGAACAAGCCGCTCATTTGACGCAGCGGCTCGCCCTTGCGCTCTATCATCTTTTCGATTATCCCTTTACTCTTCGCACTCCGCGCAAGCTTCGCGTAGAGAGAGTTGCCCGGTTGCGCGGGCTGCGCAGTACTGCCCCACATTTCGTCGATGATGCGCTCGAACAGTTTGAGGTCGGAGTGTCCCTCACTGCCTTTCGCAAGCTGGGAATCTTGATCAAGAAATATCTCCATAGCCGCCATTTGGAGCTTCGGGACGTCGGCGCGTTGTCGCACCACTTTCTCGAGCATGCCGTACGGATCTCCGAGGAACGGGGCGCCTTTCGGAGGAGGGAACTGAAGCCACATCAGGAGTTGACGGGAAACCTCCGCATCGGTCCCGGGCGTGCTTGCGAGGCCTCCGATTGCGATACGCATTTCTTCAGTGCATGCGCGAAAGGGTAGGTATCGAATCATATCGGTTCGGAACCCCGGGGAATACCTTTTGTCTGAAAGAATCGCTGCAAACGCCGGTTGATACTTCACCATGAGATGTGCCTTTGTGTCCTCCTCGAGGATTGGCTCGTCGTAATTCACGCTGTCGGCAATCCGCACCATCGTAGATTCGACGTTGGTGAATGTTTGCCGCATGTAGCTGTCCAGCGCGGAGCGCCGAACCTTATAATCGAACCCCATATTTTGTGCGTAACGAAATATCAGCTGGTCACCGATGGAATACCAAGCGTCGGCCTCCGCCTCAACGTGCTCATCGAACGATTTCTTCGCTTGTTTGATGAAGTAGTACGCACAGTCGTCGGGTTCGGCGGTGAGATTTTGTTCGGTATCTTGGTGTTTGCCGAGAAGCGTGAGGACGTTCCAGACAGCAGAAGTCCGCTCGCGAAGACGCAGTGCCGTCATAAAAGCACTCGTCGTTGATAAGCCATCGCGAAACACGTGTCTCCGCCTCTCTGAGGGCATCATATCTGCCTCCGCGTTCCTCTCCTTCTCTGAAACTTTCAAAAGCAGGTCCGTTTTTACGGATGGCTCGCGTATCTGAGTAAAGCTGGCGGTAGTGCGTCTTCCCGCGTCGGCAAACAGAGCCTTTCCCTCAGTATCTTCATCCTTTAAGCTGACCGCGATGTCGACGAGTCGAAGCGCGCGCTCGGTCGTGACATGGGGAAGGTCCCTGATGCTCTGGCGCTGCCTGTCCATGGCGATGCCCATGATGCTATCACAAGGATTCTTCACCCAATCTTGCCGAAAGAATTGTTATACTAGGCCGTCATGCTAGGTATGAAGCGATTCGGAATTTTTCTTGTGGCAGCACTTTTTCTGGTGCCGCTTTCTGCAAATGCCGCGGTGATGTCGAAACCCTTCGAGGTTGCCGGCTGGCTGCCGTACTGGCGCGGCGCCACGAGCACTGTCGATGTGTTGCCGCACCTCTCGCAGCTCACCGAAGTAAATCCGTTCGTCTATACGCTGAAGAACGACGGCACAATTGTCGACAACGGTCCGATGACTGACCCCTCGTGGGTGCTTCTCCAGACGATGGCGAAGCAGCAGCATGTGCGCTTCATTCCGACTATCATGTCGGGGAACGGCGCGCTGCTCCACAAACTTCTCAGTAAGACCTCGACCCGCATCGCGCTTGAAGACAGGATTGCCAAGCTCGTAAAGGACAACAACTTCGACGGTATCGATATTGATTTTGAGGCCAAAACCGCCGAAACGAGAGTCTACTTTTCAACCTTTCTCAAAGGTCTCTACCAGCGCCTGGGTCCCAAGTGGCTGCAATGCACTGTGGAATCGCGCACGCCGATTGCCGACCGATACTATGGCGTGACGCCGCCCAAAGATGCGGGCATCTATTCCAACGACTACGACGCCCTCAACAAATACTGTGACCGCGTGCGCATCATGGCGTACGATCAGCAGGGTATAGACCAATCACTCGCGCATGCTGCGGCCAACACCTTGTATGCACCCGTAGCGGATATCGCATGGGTGGAAAAGGTAATGCGTGTAGCAATGAAAAGTATTGCAAAAAATAAACTGGTCATCGGTATTCCGACCTACGGATATGAATACGATGTGACTGCGTACGCCGACGGATACGTGTACGATCTTCTCTGGTCGTTCAATCCGAAATATGCGCTTGATATTGCGAGCACCCTCGGCATCACACCGAATCGCAACAGAACGGGAGAAATGAGTTTTTCCTACAACCCTGTATCGACGCTCGTTACTCCCACTGACGCCACGACCTCCCCGACGCTCACCAATAACGAGCAGGTCGGAGCGGCCGCGCTTGCTCTTGCGACTTCGACCAACACGCACAGCACCTTTCGTCTCGTAGTGTGGAGCGACGCCTCAGCCGTTGCCGATAAAGTCGCGCTCGCGAAGCGTCTCGGCCTGCGTGGTGTCGCTGTTTTCAAATTTGACGGAGGCGAAGACCAGAACATTTGGAATGTGCTGAAGTGATTGTTTTTAGCGCCAATTAGAGCTATAGTTCGGCAAATCTCCTTGCGGGGTTTTTTAATTTGAGGATATGGAAATCCGAAACATAGCAATTATCGCGCACCTGCCTGCCGGCAGGCAGGCGTCGACCACATATGGAAATTAGAAATATTGCCATCATAGCCCATGTGGATCATGGCAAAACGACCCTTACCGACGCGCTTTTGCAGCAAACCGGCGTCGGCGAAGAGGGTGTCTCAATGGACTCCAACGACTTGGAACGCGAGCGCGGCATCACGATTTATTCCAAAAACGCCTCTATTCCCTACAAGGGCACCAAGATAAACCTTGTCGACACACCCGGCCACGCAGACTTCGGCTCTGAAGTAGAGCGTGTGCTCCGTTCCATCGACTCCGTCTTACTCGTCGTCGACGCGCAGGAAGGGCCGATGCCGCAGACACGGTTTGTCTTAAAAAAGTCGCTCGAGCTTGGCCTCAAGCCGATCGTCGTCATCAACAAAATCGACAAGCCCGCAGCGGATCCGGCACGCGCGGAAGAAGGTGTGCTCGAACTCTTCCTCGAACTCGGCGCATCGAATGAGCAGTCGAATTTTCCGGTAGTCTACTCCATCGGCAAGCAGGGGATAGCGAAGATGAAACTCACCGATGATTCCAAGGACCTCACCCCGCTCCTCGACGCGATTCTCGCGCACGTCCCGCCCGCCTCAAGTCCGGACGCGCTCTCCAAGCCCGCGCGTGCTCAGCCCTTCAACCTCGGATACGACAACTTCCTCGGCCGCCTCGCCATCGTGCGCGTGTACGAGGGCGTGCTGAAGACAAACGACGCGGTATTTGTAAAAAAGCCGACAGGCGAAATGCGCACAGGAAAAATCACGAAGATGTTCACCTTCAAGGGGCTCCAGAAAGTCGAGGCTACCGAAGTGGCTGCAGGTGATATCGCACTCATTGCCGGGCTGCCCGACATCTTCATCGGCGAGACCATTTCGACCGACCAGAGCGTCGAGGCGCTTCCCGCAATCGCCATCGACCAGCCCACCATCACGCTCAACTTTCTCGTCAACAACTCGCCCTTCGCCGGCCGGGAAGGGAAGTACGTCACCTCGCGCCAGCTTCGCGATCGCCTCGAGCGCGAACTCGAAATCAACGTCGGCCTTCGTATCGACTTCGACAAGACCGACGTCTTCCACGTCTCCGGCCGCGGCGAACTCCACATTGCGATTTTGCTCGAAAACATGCGCCGCGAAGGTTACGAAATGCAGGTATCACAGCCGCAGGTAATTTTTCACGAAGAAAACGGCGAGAAACTCGAACCCTTTGAAGAAGTCATCGTCGACACACCGAATGAATATCAGGGCGCGATTATCGAACGCCTCGGTACGCGCAAATTCATCATGAAAGACCTGAAAGTGCATGAAAATCAGGTACGCCTCATTTTCGAAGGCCCGACACGCGGATTGCTCGGCTATCGCAACCAGTTCGTGCTCGACACCAAAGGCGAGGGCATTCTCTCGTCGCGCGTCGTCGGTTTCCGCGAATACGCGGGAGAGATCAAGAAGCGTGCGGTCGGCTCAATGATCTCGATGGCCGCCGGCAAGGCACTCGGCTACTCGCTCTGGAATCTCCAGGAGCGCGGCGTGCTCTACATTCCGGCCGCGGTAGAAGTGTACGAAGGTCAGGTCATCGGCAACACCTCGAAGGGCGAGGAGATGACCGTAAACCCAACTAAGAACAAAAATCTCACAAACGTCCGCTCCTCCGGCACCGACGAGGCACTCAACCTCATCCCGCCGTACCTCCTCACCATCGAGCGCGGGCTTGAAGTAATGGGCGAGGACGAGTATTTGGAAATCACGCCGCAATCCGTCCGACTCCGCAAACAGCAACTGACCGAGAACGACCGCACGAAAGCTCGCCGGTAGGCTTGTTCGAAAACCCCTCCCGCCGGAGGGTTTTCCGCGCCGGTAGAGTTGCGTTTGCGAACCTGCCCCGCCTCCGGGTTTGCACGGCTGCGGAACTCGCTTCGCTCAAACAGGTCCTCGTCGCGCAAACCCTGCAACGGGGCAGGTTCTGCCGCCCTGTATTCACATCAGCGCATTGCCCCCGCTCGCATACGTGAAAGAATGCGGGCTATGGGTTATCTCCGTCGATGGGCGCTGATTTTTGGTTTTCTCTTTCTATTTGTCTATATCATCACCAACATCCCCGCCTTCAACGATGCCCAAGGCTACAACTTCGGACTTTTCAAAATAGACCCCATCGACAACGTCGTACATCTTTTGACGGCGGTTCTCGGCATCCTTGCTGCTTGGTGTTCTGCGCGGTACTCGAGGATTTTTCTCATCGCCTTCGGCACACTCTACGCACTCGACGCAGCGACAGGGATGCTCTCGCAGCTCGGACTCCTCGACCTCTCGCTCATCCACAACACACTCCTCGGTGAGACAATTGCGAATCCCGATTTCAGTATTACCAATTGGCTCATCAATGCCCCGCACATCGTCATTTCGGCGGTAATGATTACCATCGGTATCCGCGCACGCGCTTTCATCACGAGCGGGCCGCTCTCGCAGTGGATATAAAAACTTCGCGCATGCACGCGCTCAAGATTGTCCTCAAAGTTCTCGCCGTTATCGCTCTCGGTATCGTTATCGCGATACTCGTCATCACTGTTACCTCACTGCGCACCCGCGTGTGTGACTCGGGAGCGGTAACTCTGCCTCCCGCATCCGTTTCCGTCCCCAAAGAGCTTGCCGACATTCCCGGCTACGTGCGGCGCGAGGCGGTCAGTTATCTCACATTCCCTGAGTGGTACATCGTGTACAGCGCGCGTGAGCAGGCGAGCTATCTCGGCGCCGGCAAACTTCCGAGCGGATTCCCATATCTCACGTCGGCCGCACAATTTTGGTGCTCGTACCAAAAGACGACCGCGCTCGCCGAACAAGCGGGGCAAGTGGAGTTTCTGGACAAGGTCATGCTCGTCGTCATCGGCACGAGTTTCTCCGCCGAGTACGAATTCAAAAGCTTGTACGAAAATACGCTCGGGCGCATCACAGAACTTTTCGGTGCCGTACCCGAGGATGCCTACTACTCCGCATTCGCGGCTGATTATGCCAAGTTCCTCGATACCGTGCCGTGGTACGACTATCCGTTTTGGCCGCACTTTCTCGAACTCTGGGGCTCACCCACCTCCTGCCCCTTTAATCCGCGCTCCTGTGAGCGACGCATCATCTACTCGCTCGAATTTATCGTGAAAGCGGGATACGGATGGGCAATAGGCAACGCCACGCACGCTACCTATTCACCGGCAGACCTTGAAATTTCTCTCCTCGTTCGCGCGCCGCTCCCGGCGTCGCTCGCGAGCGACGCGCGTATCCACGTCGTCAAAACATTCGATGACAGCACGGAAGTGATTACCGTGCCGCGATACCAGGAATTCACCACCCTCATGCAACTCTTTGCGGACAAAAATGTAGAAGTCATTGATATTGCCGGAGGATCCAACATTCTCGTGAGCGCACTCTCGCCCGCGGGCGCGACCTACCATCTGAGCGGACAGCAATTCTCCTCGATGCCGCTTCCGACCGACCCGAATACCGAGCGCATACTCATCGTCGTCCCGGTGAATCAGTTGATGGAGCTCATACGCGGAATGGAAGTCGGAACGGGAGTAGAGAGTATTCGGCTTGAGCACATCTATGATTACTAGAATCTTGAAGTGGGCACTCTGGTTTGTACTCGGTATCATCGCCCTGATTCTTGTGTCACTCGGTTTTGTCTGGCTCAGCGTCCACTGGAGTGAAAAAGATGCCGCTGCCGACATCGCGCCCAAGAGCGGACATTTTGTGAAAGCCGCGGATGTGAATATGTATGTGCAAGAGTGGGGACCGGCGGACGGACCGGCCATACTTTTCGTGCACGCTGCAGGCGGATGGAGCGAGGCGTGGAGAATGACCGGCGAAGTGCTGGGGAAATATGGATTTCATTCCATCGCGGCGGATATGCCGCCGCTCGGATTTTCGGAACGGCCGGCCACTCCGAGATACGGCAGGGAAGACCAGGCCAAGCGGCTCGTCGGTGTCTTAGACGCGCTGCACATCACGCGTGCGACTGTCGTCGGACATTCATTCGGCGCGCGCGCTGCTGCCGAGATGGCGCTTGTGAATCCGGGTCGTGTCAGCCGCCTCGTGCTCGTTGATGCCGCTTTGAGTTTGCAGAGCGGGGAGGAGAAGCCGACCTTCGTCTCCACTCTTCTCGGCATCGGCCCGGTTCGGAATCTCATCACGACCGTGACTCTCGCGAATCCGCTTTTCACCCCGAGGCTGCTCCGGCTGTTTGTCCATAATCCTGCAAGCGTGACCGACTATTGGGTCGAGATCTATCGCAGGCCGCTTAGCGTAAAAGGTTCGGCCGATGCCACGGCTGATTGGCTCCCGGAATTATTGACCGCGAAAAGCAGCGCGAAGAGTGCCGACCCGGCCGCATACAAACAGCTCGCCATTCCGACACTCGTTCTCTGGGGCGAGGAAGATAGTGTGACGCCACTCGCGCAGGGGAAATATATCGCATCACTTATCCCGAACGCGACACTCCGCACGCTCCCCGGCGTCGGGCACATGCCGCCGATAGAAGACACAAAAAATTTCAATGCTATGCTGCTGTCGTTCTTACAGAGATAGAGCCGCTTGAAAGCCCGAATCCACTCCCGCCTCCGGGTTTCCACGCCTGCGGAACTCGCTGCGCTCAGACAGGTCCTCGGCGCAGAAACCCTCCGGCGGGAGGGGCTTTCAAGCGGCTCAAACCCCTTTGTACGTCTCGTACCACGTATTTGTAAGAAGCTCCTGCGGGTCGTAGCGCTTCTTCGCTTCGAAGAATTGGCTGATTGCCGGGTAGGAGGCGCGCAGCTGCTCGGGCGAGTAGTGGAGTTGGTAAGGAAGGAAAAAGCGACCACCTTCGGCGTGCGTGAGATCGATGAGTTCGCCCGTTACCTTTTTCATCTTGGCGTTGCCCGCGGCGTCGGTCGTCTGATTGATGTAGAGCACCACCGAAAAGGCATCAGTCGGAGCGTAATTGAGTGCGATGTCTTCTTTGTGCACCACCCGGATGGAGACGTTGAGAATATTCGTACCATTCTCGGTAAATATCTTTTTCATTCCTGCCACGAACGAAAGTATGCGGTCACGCGGAATGAAGTATTCGTGCAAAATGTCGGTGTCGTTCTTGAGATTATTTTTGAGATAGGGCACCGAATCGTGCATCGGCTCGTTGCGCGCCACCAGGCAGCCTTCGCCGGTCGCCAGCGCCTGTGTGCGGCTTATTTCGCACGTCTCAATTTTCGGCTCCACATATTTTTCCATCCACCACTTCAGCGACATCCAGATCGGGCCCAGCTTTGAGAGATTGATGGTGAGGCGGCGCAGCTTCACACTTGAGACTTCGCCCAGCGGCGGAGAGAGCATGGGATCGGCGTCGGTCTTGGCGTAGGTGTAGAGAATGCCTTCGTCCAAAAGCGAGCCGGGCGCGGTCGAAAGATGCGCATAAAAGAGCCCGATGTTTTTGTTGGCCTCGATGTCTTTCCAGGCCGTAGGGAAGTCGGCTGTCTTGATGAGCTGCCGCTCGGAGCGGTAGATGACATTGTCGGTCACGCGCACATCGGCCGAGAGAATAATGCCGAAGAGACCGTACCCGCCGACCACATGGCGGAAGAGATCTTCGCCCGGAGTGGTGCGCACCACGCTTCCGTCGGGCAGCATCACTGTCACGGAGAGCAGTGTGTCGCCGACCGAGCCCGCTTGATGATCCATCCCGTGCGCATTGACCGATATTGAGCCGCCGACGGTAAAGATGTCGGTCGATTGCATTGCTTTCACCGAAAACTTCGGGTGGAGATACTTCTGGATGTCGTGCCAGGTCGCACCGCCTTCCGCCGTGAGCACTTTATTCTTCTCATCGAGTGACACCGTTTTGAAGGTGCGCATGTCGAGCACGAGCGCATTCTTGGCGAATGCCTGGCCGCCTTGGCTGTGCCGGACGCCGGCGATGGAGATTTTGAGTGAGTGCGCGCGAGCGAATGCGAGCGCGCGGGACACGTCACTCGTACTTTTTACTTCCACAATGCCGAATACTGGTGTGCGGTCGAGACAGCTCGAGTCGTTGATAGTGCCGCCCTTTTGCTCCCAGGTGAGCGAGGGGTCGTAGGGGAGCGTGATGCGCGTTGCCTTATCACCGGCCGAAGCGAGCGGCGGGCAATCTTTTTCGCCTATCGGATCGGCGGAGTAGTAGAGAATTTTGCGCACGAGTACTCCCGCTGCCACGATGACCACCACGACCACTATCACCGCGGGCTTACGCACCCATTGCAGGATGTCCGCTTTTGGCTTCGATTTCACACAGAAAGTATACGGCACCGAAGATGTCCGCCGAAATTGCCTGCGCTATACTGTGACTATGTCGAAACGACCGATGCCCAAAGACGAGGAGGAGATTAAGCAAATGCTCACGCCCGAGGAGTACGAAGTGCTCCGCGAAAAGGGGACGGAAGCGCCGTTCTCCGGCGAGTACGTGCATGAGAAAGCCGACGGCACGTACGAGTGCAAAGTGTGCGGGAACGCGCTTTTTGATTCGTCCGCAAAATTCGACTCCGGCACCGGCTGGCCCTCCTTCGATTCCGCGCTTCCCGGCGCTATCGAGCAGCACCGCGATTCAGCGCACGGCATGGAGCGTACGGAAATAACCTGCGCGCGCTGCGGCTCCCACCTCGGCCACGTCTTTGACGACGGCCCGACCACCACAGGCAAACGGTTTTGCATCAACAGTGTTTGTTTGGATTTGGAAGAAAAATAATGTTGCGCTACGATGTGCGCAATTAGGGGTTAATCATTTATTTTCATGAGTACGAATCAGGTATTGACGTGGGCGGTTATCGCGATAATCGTTGTAGGAGGCGGTTGGTACATCCTTACGCAAAATAAGGCGAGCACGGATAGTGCGGCCGGGCCGCAGACCGGTACGGTCTCGCAGAACAACACGGGCGGCACGGATGCAATGAACAATCCCCCGGCCAGCGATCCCGCGATGAATGGCACGTGGAAGTCGAACGACGACGCGAAGTTTACACGCACGTTCAAGGCTGACGGCACCGTGACCGATGCCTACCAGGGAGATGCATCAGCCACCGAGAGCGGCACGTACGCCGTCGTCGATCCGCTCAAAGAATCGGCGGGTGCGTTCGGCTCGGTCTCTGCGGCCTCTCTTACCGGCATGACGGTCCTCAAGCTCACGTTCCCGAAATCGGGCGTGATGTACTTCGGAGTGAACAGCATGACGGAGACGTCTCTTAAGCTGACCTACATCGGTCGCGGCAACGTCCTCACGTTCACCAAAGTGCAGTAGGGTTTTCGAAAAGAGCGGCCCGCCGCAGGCGGGCCGCTCTTTTCTTGCAAAAATACTGAGGGCGTAGCGTACTGCAGCCGGGGGTTGCAGAGATGAAGGGAAGTGGCACTATGGCCTGATATGGGAAAATACATCATCGGAGGAATTATTGTTATCTTGGCTCTCTTTAGCGGTTATTACCTTCTAAAATCCCCGGGCACCGCTACCCCCGACGACGGTCAGCCAACTCAGCAGCCCATGGCTATCGCCACCAGCACCTACGCCACGACCACCTTCTCGGTCGTCTACCCCTCCAACTTCAGCGTCAACGATCAGTACGCCTACGACCAGTTCGGCCCGAAGAAACTCATCCACGGCGTGAGCTTTACCATCCCTATGTCGATGGCGACCGGCACCAACCTCTCCTCCGACACGCATCTCTCCGTCGAATCACTTCCACGCGCTAAGAACTGCACGGGTGACATCTACATTCAGGACAACGTGAAAGCGCAGAGCGTGACCGAGGGCGGCGTCGACTATTCCGTTGCGTCCACCAGCGGCGCGGGCGCGGGCAACTTCTACGAAGAGCAAGTCTTCGCACTCTCCGCATCGAAGCCCTGCATCGGCGTCCGGTACTTCATACACTCGACCAACATCGGCAACTATCCGGAAGGCGCCGTGACCGCATTCGATAAGGACGCGCTCATCTCAGCATTCGACACGATTCGTCGCTCGCTCACGCTGACGCAGTAGGTGGTGTATAATCACCCCACTATGGCAAAACGAAAATCGCAGGACATAAAGCCGAAGAAGAGCCGTTCACGCAAGACCAAAAAGCGTTTGGAAGCCAAGCGCGTCATGCTCGAGAAAAAGGGCTACAAGTGGTAACCGTGGACACGTACGGGTGGTACCAAACTCTCATAAAGCCCGCGTGGGCCCCGCCCGCCTTCGTGTTCGGTCCCGTATGGACGGTTCTCTATATCATCATTGCCGTCACGTTCGGCACCGTTTTCTATAAAGCGTCGACCGGGGCTTTGCCGCGTCTCGTGGCTCTTCCGTTCGCTCTCAATCTCGTTTTCAATCTCGCGTTCACTCCCATTCAGTTTGGCCTTCAGAACAATCTCCTCGCCGCCGCCGATGTGCTCCTCGTGCTCGGGACGCTCATATGGGCGCTCGCGGCTATCTACCCGCACCAAAAGTGGCTTGCCCTGGCCAACATCCCGTACCTCCTCTGGGTCTGCTTCGCCACAGTCCTCCAGCTGACAGTGACCTACCTCAATTTCTAGCCTCAGGGAGGCCTGGATGATCTCGTGCGATGCAGAACATGAGGATTCGCTGAAAGAATTAGACACTCCGCGCGTCTCACACAGTACATGGTACGATTCCCGGTATGACCGATGACCAACCAATGCTCGGAAGCTGGCGCGCTCGCCGCGTCTCGTGGCTTACTATCGGGCTTGCGCTCCTTGCCGTGGGTACCTTCCTCGCCATCAGTAATCCCGGAAGATACTACGCGACTACGGGCGTGATGATGGAATCGGGAGGCGGGTATGCCAAAGCTGTCCCGCCGATGGCCGCAGGTAGGCCCACGCGCGATGCGAGCGTATCCAATGGTGCCGTACAAGGCTCGGCGCCGTCCACGTACTATCCCGATAGATACCCGCAGCCGTATTACGACCCCAATGTCCCGGTTACCGACACCCGCGAATTTCTCAAAGTAAATTACAACGCCTCTATGCAGACCCGCGATGTGCAGGGCCTCACAAAGCGCGTGGAGACCACCGTGCGCGGCTACGACGGTCGCATCGATCAGGAATCAAGTTCACCCCAATACGGCTACGTGAGCTTCGTGGTGCCGATGAGTAAGTACGAAGCGTTCCGCGACGAGCTCGAGGGCTTGGTGGGCAGCAGATTCCTCACCGTCAATATTTCTTCGCAAAACCTCTTGCCGCAAAAGCAGAGCATCGAAGAGCAGCAGAAGCAGGCAGACACTACGCTTGCCGATTACACGGCCGCCAGACAAAAAGTCGTGAGCGCGCATGCGAGCACGGCCAAATCGCTGCAATCGCAGATCGATGCGGACACGCAAACGCTCGTGTCGCTGCGTGCGCAAACTCAGACCTACGATATCCAAGTGCAGATACAATCGGTATCCAACGACCTCACCTCACTCAAAGCGCAGCTCGCCAATGAAAATGCATCCTACTCGGCACGCCTCAGTAATGCGGATGAGAATATCAAGTACGCCAAAGATTGGCAGAAGGCCGTGAAGACGCAAGACCAGGCGCTACTCGACAACGTCGCGACCGTCTCCGGCTCCGTATCCATCCAGTGGGTGAGCCTCTGGCAAATGCTCCAGCTCTACCTACCCGGCT
>CALRIB010000012.1 GCA_943359705.1 Candidatus Nomurabacteria bacterium
GGCCGACATGGTGCGCGAGTCCGCCAAGAAGACGGTGTCGAAACTCAAAGAAATGGGTTTGGAGGTCGTTATGATAACCGGCGACCACGAAGAAGTTGCAAAGGCCGTTGCGAATCAACTCGGTATCGAACGTTATTTTGCGCAAGTGCTTCCGCAAGAAAAGGCGCAGTATGTAAAAAAGCTCCAGGATGAGGGCAAGAACGTGGCGATGGTGGGCGACGGTATCAACGATGCTCCGGCGCTCGCACAATCCGACATCGGTATTGCTATCGGTGCAGGCACGGATGTGGCTATCGAGACCGGCAACATTGTGCTGATGAAATCAGACCCGTACGACATCGTCGCCGCGATTCGTCTCTCAAAAGCGACCGTGACAAAAATGAAACAGAACCTGTTTTGGGCTGCGATATACAACCTGCTTGCGATTCCTGTCGCGGCCGGGGTCTTTTACCCCTCCTTCGGTTGGTCGCTCCGGCCGGAGATAGCGGCACTCCTCATGTCTGCGTCTTCCATTATCGTGGCCACCAACGCCGTGCTACTGAAGCGCGTCGAGTCGCATTTGAAGGAATAAGCGCATCGATTTTGAATATGAGAACCAATATCAAAGCAGACGGCATCGAGGTTTCAAAGGAGATGCGCGCGCGACTCGATTGGATATGCGCCAAGCTTCTGGAAACTGCCGATGCGAAGCCCGGCGCCTCCGGCGCGCTCCGCTGTGATTTTGTCGTTTCCAAGACGGGTGTTTCGGGCGGGAGTGAGTTCCGTGCCGAGATAACATTCTTCGACGCCTACGGACACGCGCACAGCGCGGTGGCGCTCGCGGATAGTCCCATCGCGGCGCTCGACATTGCGCACGATGAGATCGAGCAGGCGTTCTCGCGCGAGCAGCGCCTCCACAATGAAAAACAGAAAGTGACGGACATCAACCGCCGGCACGCCGATGCCGCCAAAAAATACAACGACGAGCCGCCCCGACGAAGCCCCGGAGTCCGCAGGAGGGACGACGATTAACGGCCTCGGTCGAGGCGGGGTGTTAGCAGCCTAAGTACTACATGTCTATGACTCATCTAACTAATTCAAAAAATATGAAACCGTCAAAATTAATGCACGTCGGAACTGTCGTTGTCGGATTTGCGGGCGTCATCGCCTTTATCATCGCGGTGTTCGGCGGCTCGGAGAGCGTCTTCGGCATTACGAAAATGGACGCGCTCGCGTGCGCCGCTATTCTCATGCTGATTGCCATCTGGATTCAGATTGCCACCCTCCATCACATGATGCTCGAGAAGACCGGTGAGATTGTCTAGCACAAGTCATATGAACAAGTATCTCTATTTCATCGGCATAGTCGCGGCGGGTGCCGCGCTAGCGGCATTGGTGTGGACTAGTACCCCGTCACGACAAACATTGCCCGCCAAAGAAAGCGAGGACGTGGTGCTCAAAGATGGCGATACGTATGCACTAAGTGCAGGGTACGTCACGAAGGTACTTGCGGGGAAGGAGCAACAGATGCTCGCCTATAATGGAATGATTCCCGGCCCCGCCATCCGCGTACCGCAAGGTGCGTCCGTGACGATTGACTTCAAAAACGATACCGACCTGCCGGCACTCCTCCACTCGCACGGCGTACGCATGGACAATGCCTTCGACGGCGCCCAGACGTCGCAAAGAGATATCCCGCCCGGCGGCTCATTCGCATACAAGCTCACGTTCACGGATGCGGGCGTGTTCTGGTATCACCCGCATGTTGCGGAAGTGTACGAGCAGCCGCTCGGTCTGTATGGCGCGTTTATCGTGGAGCCGAACGATGCGAACTACTATCCGTCTGCAAACAGCGAGCACGTCCTTTTCCTGTCGGACCTTCCGGTCACTAACGGAACGATTGCGCTTACAAAGGACGGGAAAGACAAAGTGCTCATGGGTCATTACGGCAACGTGATGCTCGTGAACGGTCAGGAACAGTACACACTGAATGCAAAGACCGGAGAAGTACTCCGGCTCGACGTTATCAACTCGGCTAATGTCCGACCGTTCAACTTCGCTGTTGCCGGGGCCAAATTGAAATTAATCGGCGGTGACAACGGCGCGTATGAGAAAGCGACCTGGCAAAACAGCGTTATCCTCGCGCCTTCCGAACGAGCTATCGTCGATGTCATGTTCACGAAATCTGGCACGTACGAAATTCAGAACAAGACGCCGAATAATACCTACTCTCTGGGCTCGATTGTGGTTTCGGATGGAAACGTACAGCCTTCGTATGCCACTCAATTCAACATGCTCCAATCGAACGCGAGCGTAACGCAGAGCATTGACCCGTTCCGCTCGTACTTCGACAAAACGCCGGACAAGAAGCTCGTTCTCTCTGTGGATTTTTCAGGAATGATGGCCGGACATATGCAAGGAATGGGTACCGGCGGCATGGGCGGGATGAATATGGGAGCATCGGATGACGGAATCGAATGGGACGACTCTGAGGGGATGATGCAAATGATGAATGCAATGTCTACGGTTGATGAAACCAAATGGAAGATTACTGATGCAGCAACCGGCAAGTCGAACATGGATATCGACTGGACGCTGAAGCAAGGGCAACCCGTGAAGGTTGAGATCTACAACGACCCGAACTCGCCTCATCCGATGCAGCACCCGATTCATTTCCACGGCCAACGATTTCTCGTCGTCTCCCGCAATGGCGTACTGCAAACGAATCTCGTGTGGAAGGACACCGTGTTAGTTAAATCCGGCGAGACGGTAGACATCGTGCTTGATCCGTCGAACCCGGGAACGTGGATGGCGCACTGCCATATCTCGGAGCATCTCCAATCCGGGATGATGTTTACGTATACCGTGCGCTAAGCGCGCGCCGCGATCAATTCGCAACAATCCTGCCGGCACCATGCGAAAAATCCACCGGCTCTAGGCCGGTGGATTTTTTCTGCGAGTATGGTTACCAATTCTGCGGACCGCTGCCGCGGTTGTCGCCGCCCTGGCCGTTCATGATTGGCATCATGCCCTTTGGTCCGCGATCATCGCCTCCCATCGGAGGTGGGGGCGGTAATCGTGTTCCGACGGTTATGTGAACCGCCCGGATGGAGCCGTCCGTGTTCTTCTGACCCTCGACAGCTGCCATTTTGCCGACCAAAAGATCAGCCGCTGTTCCCGCTGAGGGCGGCGTAGACGTGCCGCTCCATACCTGGATGCTTGTCGATGCCGTGAAGTTAACGACTATCGAGGCACCGTCTTTGTTCTGCAGCGTAATGGAAGACGCGCTCGAGGCTGTAATCGTGCCGGTAACTTTGCCGCGCATCTCATCTCCCTTGCCGCCCCCGAGTCCTTCACCGCAGCGGCGTTCAAAAAGGCCGCGGGTAAGAGGACCGACGTTGCCTGTTGCCGAGATATTGTTGTTTGCCTGGAACTTCATCATCGCCTTCATGGTGGCGGGACCGAAGAAGCCGGTCGGCTGCCCGTCAAAATGCCCTTCATCCTTCAGCGCCTGCTGGATATTCTTGACGTCGTCACCCCGCGAGCCGGAACCGAGGTTGCGGTTAAGGGCGATGCACACCATCTTACCCACTTGTCCGGGCGGCATCATCTTTCCGTTACCATCGCCGCGCTCGCTCTCACCACCCTTCGGGGTCGTCGTGCCCATCCGGAGATTGAGACTCGGGTTTGCCGCTACGAGCGTTTTTAATTGCTCCTGCAGACCTTTGATCTGGCTGAGAAGTGCCTGCACCTGCGTTTGCAGGTCGCTCGTTTGCGCGAAACTAATAAAGGGGAGGAGCGCAACCGCGAGAGCCGCACCCGCAATGGATCGTTTTGATACCATAGATAATAGAAAGTTGATAACGAATTAATACTACCACTCTCGCGGGAGACGGAAGTTCCCGCTGTTCATTACACGGCCGCGTAAACTGCGCCTAGATTTTGATGATTTTCTCCCACGGGCGGCCGGCGACGCCGAAGTGGCCATAGGCGGCGGTCTCTTGGAAGATGGGACGGCGGAGGCCGAGGCGCTCGATAATTGCGCGCGGGCGGAAGTCGAAGTGCTTAGCCACTATTTTGGTAAGGTTTTTTCCCTTCTCGTCGAAGGCTTCAATCATCACCGGCTCGATGCGGCCGATGGCGTAGGCTACCGATACGAGCGCTTTCTTGGCGTAGCCGTTGGCGACGAGATTTTTAGCGACGAAACGGCACATGTAAGCGGCTGAGCGGTCTACCTTGGTCGAGTCTTTGCCGGAGAACGCGCCACCGCCGTGTGGCATTACGCCGCCGTACGTGTCGACCATTATTTTGCGGCCGGTGAGTCCCGCGTCGGCGGTAAATCCGCCCAAGATAAACTGGCCGGTCGGATTGACCAGTATTTCAATATCTTTTACCGAGCCGAGTATCGGCGTGAACAAATGCTTAATGAGCTGCTTGCGTATCTCTTCTTGCGAGACATTTTTATCGTGCTGTGTGGAGCAGAGCGCGGTAATGACCTTGCCGTTGGCAATCGTCACCTGCGTCTTGCCGTCGGGCTTCAGCCATTTCAGGGTGCCGTCACGGCGGAGCTTTTCGAGTCTGCGTGCGAGCGCGTGTGCCAAGACGACGCCGAGCGGAAGCATTTCTTTGGTTTCGTTGGTCGCGTAGCCGTACATAATGCCCTGGTCTCCGGCGCCGCCTGTGTCGACGCCCATCGCGATGTCGGGGGACTGTTTGGCTATGGTGTTGAGTACTTTGAGCGTGTCGGTGTAGCCGATATCGCGATACACTTTGCGTGCGATTTTTTCAAAATTGACCTTAGCTCTCGTTTTCACTTCGCCCCCGAGCATTAAGGTGCCGTGACTGCCGAAGGACTCCACCGCTACGCGGCTGGCCGGGTCTTGTGCGAGGCATGCGTCGAGAATGGCATCTGATATTTGGTCGCAGACCTTGTCGGGGTGGCCTGAGGTAACGCTTTCCGTTGTGTACCGCTCGAGTGAATGGAACATAGTGAACAGTTAGTAGTAAATACAAACCCTAAAACTAAATATCTCCCTGTAGGGAGATTCTTTGGACAAAAGCATCTTCCCGTGAGGGCCGGAAGGAGCACCTTGCCTCTGTCGAGGTAGGTTGCCGGTGGGTCGGTGAGCCGGAACTCTCGCCACACTCTTGATACGATATTCAGTTGTGTCCGTAGTATAGTGTCATCGTGAAATCACGCAAGTGCATCCCTTTGATACTGGCTTCCGCCTCGCCCCAGCGCCGAACACTACTGAAAAAGGCCGGATTCAAGTTCTCGGTCGAGAAAAGCGGGTACCGCGAGAATTTGGAGTTGCGCTTATCACCGATGGCGCTCGCAAAATATCTCTCGCTCGGAAAGGCGCAGACGGTCGCAAAGCGGCATACGGACGGCGTCGTCATCGGCGCTGATACTGTCGTTGTTCGGAGGGGCCGGGTCTTCGGAAAGCCGCGCGGCAAGGCGGACGCCAAGAAAATGCTCGCCGCGCTCAGCGGGAAAACGCACGAGATTATCACGGGATTTTCGTTCGTGGACGCGGCAACCGGGCGCTATACGACGCACGCCGTTGTGACCAAGGTCAGATTCAAAAGCCTCACGTCTTCGCAAATAGACAGCTATGTCGCGACTGGCGAAGGACAGAAGGCAGCAGGCGGGTATGCGTACCAAAAGAAGGGACGGGCGTTGGTTTTGTCGGTGGCCGGTAGCGAGGACAACATTATCGGTCTGCCGATTCACGAATTGTCTAAGAAACTCAGGCTTTTTTTGAAAAAATGAAGTTATACACATCCTGAGCTCGTAGTTGGGCTATACGACGAAAAGCGGCGCTACAATGGCTGGGCACGCGTCACTGCCCGAGAGGTCGTGATGCGCCCTGATTTTGCATTATTTTATTAGCAATTAGCATTAAGATAGCAACACATATGATTCGAAGTATTTTTAAGAAGGAGGGACTGCTTCCGATTACGGTTGCAGCCGTTGTTTCTGTTTTTCTCGTGGTTTCTTACGCAGGTGCGACGACCACCATCAGCACCGACATCTCCACGGGCGGCGCGCTCTCAGTCACAGGTCTTTCAACACTGACTGCGGGGTACGTAGCACAGGCTTCCTCAACGGTCACCGGTGCCTTTACTGTCTCGGGCGGTGCCGCCTTCTTCAACGGCGCGGTCGCAGCCACAAGTACATTGCAAGTTACGGGCGCGGTAACCACGTACGGTACAGTCACCAACAAAGGCGCTGTCACCAATACGAGTACGCTTACGCAAGGTTCAGCAGGGACCGCCATGACTGCCATCCAGTTCGGCTTCTGCAATCTCCAGGGTATGGTCGTCGTAGCTTCTTCGACCAACAACTACACCACCTGCACAAGCGCCGGCACAATCGACAACACCTACCGTGTCTTCGTAAGCGCGACCAGCACACTTTCCGGCGTCAGTATCGTTGCGGCGTCTTCTACCGCTTCATCCGGCACCATAAGCGTTCAGTTGAACGGCGGTACGGCCGGAGCCACACTCGGCACGCTTTCGCTCAACTTCTGGGCCGTCAAGTAGCTCGGACTTCTTTATCAGGCTAAATTCATAATGCTCATGAAGAAGTCTCTTGCTCTCGCAGGGTCGCTCGCGGCGCTTCTGCTCCCGGCGTTTGCCTTGGCCGCGTATAACGACGTTAGCCTCGACACGGGGGTTGTGCTTTCAGTCAGCGGCGCGACGCTCACCATCACCGGCTCGGCGGCGACCATCGAGTCTATTGTCGTCGGTTCCGGTGAAATAACATTCACGCTCCCGCTCAACGCATCCATCGACATTGCCGACTCGGGAGGTCATGCTCTCCTCAACAACACCGGCGGAGAATATATCGTCACGAACACATGTTCGAGCGGTACCTCTGAATTGAAGTTCTCCAACACGACGACCGGCAGTCCGACCATCACCGTCTCGCCTTCCTCGGATAGCTGTTCCGGCAACGCCAACAGTTATACCGTTACTTCCAGTAGTAGCAGCGGCGGCAGCAACGGCGCACCTGTTTCTTCCGGAGGAGGGGGCAGAGGTGGAGGAGGAAGCACCGGTTCCAATCCCGTCGCGACGGTGGCGAGCACTCCTGCTACCAACAACACACCGATTACCGGCGCGGATGCTTCACTTACCGGGCAACTGCAATCGCAACTCGCAGCACTGAAAGCGCAGCTTGCCGGCACGGTCTCATTCAAACGAGACTTGCAGGTCGGAGCCTCAGGAGCCGATGTGAAGGCACTCCAAGTGTATCTCAACACCCACGGCTATGTGGTCGCAAAAAGCGGTGCAGGCTCGCCGGGCAACGAGACGACAAAGTTCGGCGGCGCTACGAAAGCCGCGCTCATCAAACTCCAGAAAGCCGTCGGCCTCAAGCCTCCGGCAGGGTACTTCGGTGCAAAGACGCGCGCGTACGTCGCATCGCATCAATAGTCGCTGTTCGAATGTTCACAGCCCCGCCTGGCGGGGCTGTGTGCTTTCCACTGTGCTCCGAATGAGATAAGCTTCTCCAATGAAGAAAGTCGTTACTATCGGCGGCGGCACCGGGAGCTACATGCTACTCTCGGGTCTCAAGCATTTTCCGCTCGACATTACCGCGGTGTACTCCACGTTCGACAGCGGCGGCTCTTCCGGCATCCTTCGAGACGCGTTCGGCATTTTGCCGCCGGGCGACGTGCGCCGCTGCCTTATCGCGCTGTCGGAAGGGAAGCGTGCGGAGATTCTCCGCGAGCTTTTTAATTTCCGTTTTGAGAACGGCGGAGCGCTCAAGGGCCACAGCTTCGGCAATCTGCTTTTGCTCGCACTCGGCACTATCTACGGCAATGAAGTCGAGGGCATCAAGAAGGCTTCCCAGCTTTTGCACATCAAAGGCCGTGTACTTCCGGTATCCCTTGACCACTCGCATGTGCACGCCACTCTTGAGGACGGTCGGGAGATCGCGGGAGAAACCAACATCGACATTCCCAAGCACGACGGTGCCCTAAAAATAAAAGAGATTTTTCTAAAACCAGAAGCAACACTGTACGAAGAGACAAATGCCGCTATTCGGGGTGCCGATATCATCGTCATCGGGCCCGGCGACCTCTACACGTCGCTGACGCCCAATCTCGTAGTCAGCGGCATGCGTGAAGCGCTCCAAGCAAGTCGCGCAAAAAAGGTGGCGGTATGCAACGTTATGACGAAGTGGGGCGAAACGCACGGCTTCAATGCATCGGATATGGTGCGCGAACTTCTTGCCTATAGCGGCCTCGAAAAATTCGATTACGTCTTGGTGAGCGGCAACGGGCTTTCGAAGGAAGTGCGTGAACGATATGCCGAGAAAAACCAATTCCCGATGGAAGTCGATGAGGCCGCGCTCGCGCCGCTCGCGGGAAAGGTATTGAAAATAGACAAGTATGCCGATGCTGACGTTGTGCGGTACGATCCCGAGACGGTTGCGCGCATTATTTCGGAGCTATAGTATTACATCACCATGCAAAAGAAACTTATCGTTGCGCTCGTCCTTCTATTCGTTGTCGTTATTCTTGGCGGGGCACTTATCGCATGGCCCGCACCACAGGCACAAGGCAAACCGTTCGTTTCCGATAAGGTCATCATCACCTCGCCGCTCGCGAATAGCGCGGTCGCCAAAACATTTACCGTCACGGGCGAGGCCAAGGGGCAGTGGTATTTCGAGGCGTCGTTCCCCGTGCAAGTACGCGACAAAGATAACAACAAAGTGGGGCAGGGAATCGCACAGGCGCAGGGTGATTGGATGACCGCTGAATTTGTCCCGTTCAAGGCCGACGTGACGGTTACGAATTATTCCGGCCCCGCGACCCTCGTACTTCTCAAAGACAACCCGTCCGGCTTGCCGGAAAACGAGGATTCAGTGGAAATTCCTATCGTGATACAGTGACCGAAGCGAGAGCGAGGAAATGCTGCGGTCAGTAGACCGAATGTATAGCGCTTATGTTGAACTTCGAAGAAAGAAAAGAACGCGCCAAACGACTCGTCGCGTATCTTAAAAAAGCCTACCCGGAACCGAAGAGCGAGCTCAAATACGAAACGCCGTTTCAGTTCCTTGTGTCAGTAGTGCTTTCAGCGCAGTGCACCGACAAGCTCGTAAATCGCGTCACGGAGAATCTGTTTAAGAAATATAAAAGTCCTAACGATTTTGCTGGTGCGGATCCCGCGGTGTTCACTCGCGAAATCTCATCGGTCACGTTTTTCAATACCAAGGCGAAACACATACTCGCGGCGGCAGAAAAAGTGGAGGCGGAGTTCGGAGGCCAGGTACCGCGGAACGCGGAGGATTTACAACGATTGCCGGGAGTCGGGTACAAGACCGCGCACGTTATCCTCGGCGAGCTTTACGATATCTGGGAAGGCATCCCAACCGACACGCACGTGAAGCGCTTTGCATATCGATTCGACCTCTCCGCGCACACGGACTTGAAGAAAATCTCAAAAGAACTCGAAGCCTTGGTGCCCAAGGAAGACTGGAAGTACGTGAACAACGGCCTTGTGCTCTACGGCCGCTATGTGTGTCCCGCACGTCCGCACATATGCGATGATCATCCGCTCACGAAGCTCTGGCCCGAGTCGGCAAAGCGCTGGCGGAAGGTTTAGTACCCCTTGTTCTCAATAAGCAGTTCGAGTAGTTCGCGCGGATACGCGGGCGGGTTTTCGGCAAGCGCCTGGTGGTAGAGCACGGTCGAGGGCGTGAGGCCGGGCAGCGTGTTGACTTCGATGATGCGAAGCTCTCCGGTTTTGATGTGAGCAAACGCGTCGATACGGGAGTATCCGGATAGGCCGATAGCGCGTGCAAGATGTTCGATTCGGCCGCGGATTTTTCGAACAACAGACGGTTTCATAACCGACGGAGGCGGGGGAGTGAGATTCACACCGGTGCCGCCCTGGAATTTTTCCTCGACGCTCAAGACTTCGCCTTCCGCGATGGTGATAGATGGATTGAATGCATGCAGCCCCGTCTTCTTTTCCACGACACCTGCCGTCACCTCCACAAATCCGTTTTTTCTCTTGTGTTTGAGCAGGCTACTCTTCACGCGTAATGTGTCCGTTTCTATAAAACGCTCAAAGATGAGGTGCGACGGCAGTTCGGGCGGCATTTCGATAATACCGGCCTGGTTCTTGAAAGTACCGGGAGCTGCCGAAGCGGCGCCGCTTCTCAGAAGGTCAGTGTACGCAGCAAGGTCTTTTGCGGAGTAAAGGTGGACGATACCCGTGGAGCATCCGTCGCCCCGCGGCTTCACTACAAGTGAACGACTTCGCAGGTCTTTATGCAGTCCCTCCCATGCCTCACGTATTCCACCCGCGTCTTTTTCGAGAAGCACGCTTGTCTTGAGTAGAGAGCCTTCAATCGCGTCGACACCGGGAATGTGCTTCGAGCGGACGAATTCGGAAGTCGCCCATTTGTCCATACAGAGGCGCGACGTTCTCTCGTCGGTGCCGTTGGTCTTCACACCCTTTTTTGCGAACAACGCCTGAAGCGTGCCGTCTTCGCCCGCACCCCCGTGAAGCGCGTTAAAAACGAAGCGATTCTGCGCGATGAGTTCCTCAAGCGAAAGACCGACGGGGTCGAAGAATTCCGCCGCATCCTTTTTTGAGTCTAAACCGAGGCGCAATCGCGCACGAGCCTCATACTCTTCCAACCGCTTCTTGGCCTGGGGGTACTGCCTGCAATTTTCGCATATCTCTTCGACCGTGTGATTGAGCGTCAGGTGATACGGGAGCTTCCATACCGTCGTGCCGTCGGTATCCAAAAGGTACGGATGCGGCTCGTAGTCGGTCGAGTTGCGGAGTTTCAGCCACACGTTTGTGCCGCTCATGAGCGACACCTGTCGCTCCGAGGTAGGGCCGCCAAAAAGTACGGCGACGGACTTGCGCTCATGTGGCGATATGTTCGTGGCGGTCGGAAGTTCATCGCCGGTTCGACGCGCGGCATTTCCTACGATGTGACGAAGGATATCGGAATGTGTGAGACCGACGCGCGAACCCTGCTGGAAGAGGAAGCTATTCTGTTCCATCCCCGATACCGTATTGAAATCGCAAAACCATATATTTCCCGAGGGCAAGATCCAACCGTCGAAACGCGCAAAGTCGCGCATACCGAAAAGGGAAAAAAGCTGTTCGGCCTGCGCCTGTATTTTTTCAATTGCAGTGTCGGCAAAGCGCGGCGGACTGTGATACGTGACATGACGGGTCGGAAGATATTTTTTGCGGAAGTCAAATATCTGGTGTTCGTCGTAGCTTGTCTCTATCTCTGTCGGCGGAAGGGCGACCGGAAGCCCCGCACGATTTTGTAAGATGATGACGGTAAATTCTTTGCCCTCAGCAAACGGTTCAATGACCACGCGAGTATCAACGCGCTTGGAGAAAAGATAGCGCACTTTCTCCAATGCTTCCTCCGGGGTTGAAACGGAGAATACTCCGATAGATGAGCCGCCGGTTGCCGGCTTTACGACCGCGCGGGTGACGGAGTGGTCCTTGAAAAATTTCTTCACGATTGCCGCGTGATCTGTGCCGTATATTTTGAGAAGCGCCGATGGAAGCGTGAAAAACCCGTTTTGCCGGATGAATTCATTTCCCGAGAACTTATCGAACGCTTTTTTGCACGCGGCGGAGCCGGAGCCGACGAACGGAATGTCGTTCTTCTCCAGAAAATTCTGTATGCCGCCGTCTTCGCCGTACCCCCCATGCATCACCGGGAAGACGACATCGCACGCCTTGAGCGAGCGGATAAACTGTTTTTCACTTAGCGGTTTGGAGGCTTGCTTGAGTTTAAAATCGAAATCAGAAGGGGTATTACTATACAGCTGCGCCCTCGAGATGCGGTACGCGTTCTTTTTTACGTCGAGGTAGAAGGGAGTGATTTCGACGCCGTCTGATGCCAGGTGGTCCAATACAGAGCGTGCCGAATTGAGGGATATGCCCCGTTCAGGGGAGGGGCCGCCGCATATAAGTGCTACATTCATACTTGCAAGATTTTCACGTAGATATAGGTATATTTTAAGCCAAAATTCATCTATTTACCGCCATGAAAGGAAATTGTAGCATTTTCTTGCATTCGAATCCACCCCGCAATTTCGCGGTTCTCCGGGCTCTGGTAGGATACGAGGATGAAACGGGTGCCCGCAGTTACTGTACCCAACATCATCATCGACTTTGACAGCACGTTCACGACCCTTGAAACACTGGACGAACTTGCCGCGATAGCCCTTAAGGACAGCCCAGATAGGGAGAAGATAGTCGCCGCGATTAAACAAATCACGAGCGAGGGAATGGAGGGGAAAATAACCATCGCGGAATCGCTCCGTCGCCGGGTCGGGCTTCTACATGCCGATCGAAAACACGTCGACGCGCTCATCAAGCTTCTGAGAAAAAACGTGACTCCATCTTTCTCGCGCAACAAAACATTTTTCAAGCGCAACAAGGGCAACATCTACATACTCTCGTCGGGTTTTAAAGAGATCATTGTGCCGGTCGTCGCACCGTTCGGCATATCCGAGTCGCACGTGCTTGCCAACACATTCACATTCGACAAGGGCGGAGCTATCACAGGCTATGACACGAAAAATCCGCTCGCTGGAGCGGGTGGAAAGACGGAGGCCTTGAAGCGGCTGAAATTGAAAGGCGACGTACAGGTCATCGGCGACGGATACACCGATTATGAGTTGAAGAAGAACGGCGTGGCTTCAAGTTTCTTCGCATTTACAGAGAATGTGTCGCGCGGCGCGGTCGTAGCACAAGCTGACCACGTCGTACCTTCGTTCGACGAGTTTCTTTATGTAAGCGGATTGCCTACCGCCGTTTCCTATCCTAAAAATCGTCTGAAGGCGTTGCTTTTGGAGAACGTGCATGCCGACGCCGTCGCTCGCCTCAAGCGCGAAGGTTACTCGATAGAAACGTTTCCCAAAAGTATCAGTGAGGAGGAACTGATAAAAAAAATACGCGACGTCTCCGTACTCGGCATTCGCTCCAAGACAGAAGTGACCGAGCGCGTGCTCATGGCCGCGAACAAGCTGCTTGTCGTAGGCGCCTTCTGCATCGGCACGAATCAGATTGATCTTGCGGCTGCGGCTCGCCGCGGCGTGCCGGTATTTAACGCGCCGTATAGCAACACGCGGAGCGTGGTGGAGCTCGCCATCGGAGAAATCATTATGCTGATGCGCACCGCGAGCGATAAAAGTGCCAAGCTTCATCGGGGTGAATGGGACAAGTCATCAAAAAATTGTTACGAAATTCGCGGTAAAAAACTCGGCATTATCGGGTACGGCAACATCGGCTCGCAGCTCTCCGTCGTCGCTGAATCGCTCGGCATGGAAGTGTATTTCTATGATGTTGTCGAGAAATTGGCACTCGGCAACGCGACCAAGTGCAATTCGATGGCGGAACTTTTAAAAAAGAGCGACGTCGTCACCGTGCACGTGGACGGCACACCGCGCAACAAGAATCTCATCGGCGAGCGGGAATTGAAGCTGATGAAAAAGGGCTCGTATGTGCTCAATCTTAGCCGTGGCTCAGTCGTCGATATCAAGGCACTCGCGGAGGCGGTGAAGAGCGGCAACATTGCGGGCGTCGGCATCGATGTGTACCCGACCGAACCGAAAGGGAATGACGAAGCATTCGTATCCGAACTCCAGGGTTTGCCGAACGTCATCATGACCCCCCACATCGGCGGCAGCACCGAGGAGGCGCAAAAAAATATCGGGGAGTTTGTGGCCACGCGAATCGTTGATTTTGTGAACACGGGCGCGACCTATCTCAGCGTCAACATCCCGAACATCCAACTACCGACGCAGAAGAAGGCACACCGCTTCATCCACATGCACGCGAATCAGCCGGGCATTCTCGCGGAGATTAACGGTGTTCTGGCAAAACATAAGATAAATATCCTCGGACAATATCTCAAGACCGACGAGGGGATCGGATATGTAATCACCGATGTGAGCACAAAGTACGACGAGCGCGCAATTCTCGAACTCAAAAAAGTGCCGCACACCATACGCTTTCGCGTCTTGTACTAAGCATGAAGAGAAAGTACTTCACCGTCGGTCCAACCGAGCCGCATCCGAAATTGAAGAAGTATCTCACCGATGCGCTCAAGAAGGATGTCGCATCGATGTCACATCGCGGCCCTGAATTCTCGGCGCTCTACAAACGTGCTGCGGTAGGCATTCGCGCGGTACTCGGGGCGCCCGCTTCGTTCCACGTATTTTTTCTCGGCTCTGCCACGGAGGCGATGGAGCGTATCATCGAGAATTGCGTCGAGCGCGAAAGTCTCCACTTCGTCAACGGCGCGTTCTCCAAGCGTTTCTACCAAACCGCAGTCGAGCTCAAAAAACATGCTCAGAAGATAGAAGCTCCGGAAGGCCGTACCTTCGACTTCACCTCAGCGGATATTACACAGGAGGTCGAACTCATCGCACTCACGCATAGCGAGACCTCGAATGGCGTTCAGCTTGATCTCGATGAGGCGTACGAACTCAAAAGGAAATACCCTCAGAAACTTATCGCGCTCGATATCGTTTCTTCGGCGCCGTACCCGAAGGTCGACTACCGGTACGTTGATGCCGCCTTCTTCTCGGTGCAAAAAGGGTTTGGATTGCCGTCCGGGCTCGGCGTTCTTCTTGTAAACGATGCCTGTATTGCGAAGTCACTCGTGCTGCAGAAAAAAGGGATATCAGTCGGCACGTTCCATAGTTTTCCGTCGTTCCTGAAATCGGAAAGCAAACTGCAAACGCCGGAGACTCCGAACGTGCTCGGTATCTATCTCTTGGCGAGAGTATGCGAAGACTATTTGAAAATCGGCGTGGGTAAGATTCGCAAAGAAACCGAGGCAAAGGCAAAACTTCTCTACTCTCATTTTGACAAGCACCCGACGCTCAAGCCCTTCGTTAAAGACAAGACCGCTCGAACTCAGGCGTTCATTGTTATTGAGACGCCCGGCGGCTCCGGTCCGGTAATACAAAAGCTAGCATCGAAAGGGTTTGATGTCGGCGCCGGGTACGGACAGTTTGCGGACCGTCATATTCGCATCGGAAATTTTCCGCAGAACAAACTATCCGACGTAAGAAAGATACTGCGCATTTTGCGCTAGTGCCGTTCGCTTGTACGATGCTTATATGAAAGAGCCGAAAAAGAAGGTCGCCGTGTTTGATGTGGACGGCACGATTTTCCGATCCAGCCTTCTCATTCAAGTGGTCAGTCGTCTTATCGAGAACGGCGTGTTTCCGAAAGAAACGCGCAAAGTGTATGAACGCGAATACGAGCGCTGGCTCAATCGCGAAGGCGACTACCAGGAATACATCGACGCAGTCGTGCGCGCGTTCGTGGGTCATCTCAAGGGTGTCCACTACAGCGAGCTTGCGAATGCGGCCGAAGAAGTGGTCGAGGAGCAGTGGAAGCAGGTGTATCGCTACACACGCGACCTTTTGAAAGACCTCAAAAAGCGCGGGTACTTTTTGCTTGCCGTATCGCACTCGCCCAAGACCGTCCTCGATAAATTCTGCCCTCGCCTCGGCTTTGATAAAACCTACGGGATGATTTACGAAATCGGACCGCAAGAATGCTTCACCGGTGAAGTCGTTGACTCGCATCTCATTCTCAACAAGGCCAACATCTTGAAACGCGCCGCCGAAAAAGAAAACCTCACACTCGTACATTCCATCGGGGTGGGAGACACCGAGACCGATATTTCCATTCTCGAGATGGTTGCCAAGCCCATCTGTTTCAATCCGAACTCAAAACTGTATTCATACGCCAAACGGATGAAGTGGAACGTGGTCGTCGAGCGAAAAGATGTCATATACGAACTCTAGAAAGATCGCGGCATTCCGACGCAAAGTCTGGAACCATTGGAAAAAAGAAGGTCGGCACGATTTGCCGTGGCGCAAAACAAAGGACCC
>CALRIB010000013.1 GCA_943359705.1 Candidatus Nomurabacteria bacterium
GGAAGCAATCCTTCTTTGACGAAGGCATTTCGAAGATGCACCAGCGTGACAAGTCCAGCGTTTGGAGCGCGGCGGATAAAGGAAAGCCGCATCCACGCTTTCTCCCTCACGACTGCCGGGCATTTGAATACGGCAATCATGTCCCCGACCGTTTTGATCGTGCGCTTGTTGATCTGACGCTCAAGCTCGTCGAACGTCCAGCGCTCATGACGAGGTGGGTCATCGCTGGCATAGAACTCCGCGAACGAAACACATCGATTCACGAAACCTTGCGGCAGCGAACCCTTTGCAAACGCTTCGTGGATGAACGTTAGCAGGGAACGTTTGTCACCGGAATTCGCCTCCGTCGGCGCTTCCGGAAGAGCGACTCGCCCCGTGCTCCTGTCGCCCAACGCTGTAGCAAGGTGTTCGATAGCGGTGCTTAACCGGTTCAAAGACGCGGTCAGTGCTTTATTGCTCATTGGTGCCTTCCTTGGTTAACTGCAAGAGTCATATCACTTTCTGGTACCGCGGGCAATCTAATGGGCACCGGCCGTTGATTTTTGGGTCTTATCTGGTAGAGTGCTCCGCACATATGTTGATGATACGAATGCAGCGCACAGGCAAGATCAATCAGCCGTCTTTTCGCATTGTCGTCATCGAGCACGCCCGCTCGCCCAAGTCGTCCAACTTCACTGAGAAACTCGGCACCTACAACCCCAAGACCAAGGACCGCAATTTAAACGAAGACCGCATCAAGTACTGGCTCTCTGTGGGCGCAAAGCCTTCTGCCACGGTGCACAACATGCTGGTTTCCGCGAAAATCATTAGCGCGAAAAAGATAAACATTCTTCCTGCATACAAAGCTCCGGCGGAAGCCGCGGCAGCTGAAAAAGAGGCAGAAGCTGCAAAAGCCGAGGAACAAAAGGCAAAAGAGGAGGCCAAGGCGGCGCACGACGCAGAGGTAGAAGCCGACAAAGCTGCGGCAGAGGCTGAGAAGAAGGAGGAAGTCCCGGCGCCCGAACTCAAGGACGAGGGAGCAAAGCCGGCCGTTGAGGCAGCAGTAGAAGCTGCAAAGGAGTAGTTTGCCTGCCTGTCGGCAGACAGGCTATACTGACCTCATTACCAAGATAGAATGACGGATATGGACCGAGATCAGCAATTTTTGGAATACGTGGTGAAGGCTTTGGTAGACAATCCCGATGATGTGAAAATCAAGCGCGTTGTCGACGAGATGGGCGTACTCCTCACGCTTTCGGTCAACAAAGACGATATGGGCAAGGTCATCGGCCGCTCGGGCCAGACCGCGAAGGCCATCCGCACCGTGCTTCGCGTGGTCGGTATGAAAAACGACGCCCGCGTCAATCTCAAAATCGAAGAACCGGAGGGAAGTGAACGCGCCATGGGCGGAGGAATGGGCGAAGGTACTCGCGACCGCTCGGTCGACGACGTCATCGACTCCCTGAAGAGCTAGTGTGATCCACTTCCACATCGTTACGCTGTTTCCCGACTCGATTGAGGCGTATCTTTCGAGTTCCATACTCGGGCGCGCACGCGAGAAAAAGCTGATAAAGATTTCCTACTACGACCCGAAGAAATTCACGGTCGGCAAGCATCGGCGCGTCGACCAGCGGCCGTACGGGGGAGGTCCGGGAATGATTTTGGAGCCCACGGCGGTTTTGAAAGCGGCCGACAAAGCGCTTAAAGGAAAAAGGGGAGTCGAGAAATTGTTTTTTGCTACGGACGGAAAATTGTTCGACGAAGCGGACGCAAAGAAGCTTTCCAAAAAGAAAGACATCCTATTTATTTCCGGACGGTACGAAGGAGTCGACGCTCGGGTACAAAAAATTCTGAAAGCCAAAAAAGTTTCCGTCGGTCCATACGTGCTGACCGGCGGTGAGCTTCCGGCTGCAACTCTTATTGACGCCATTTCTCGCTTCGTCCCCGGTGTCCTCGGCAAGGCCGAGTCGCTCGAGCGGAGCCGTGTCTCGAGCCCCGAGGTGTATACCCGTCCCGACGTTTTGACCTGGAAGGGCCGGAAATACAAGGTGCCGGAGGTCCTCAAATCCGGCCACCACGCCAAAATCGACGCTTGGAAGCAGTCTTCACACGAATAACACCGAAAACGCCTGCCTGCCGGTAGGCAGGCTTGACTCTACAGAGAGCCTCGTATATATTGTGCAAACTTTTGCTACGAGCTGATTGAGTTGCGGACGCGCTTTTGCAAGCAAAGTTCCCTGCCTACCGGCAGGCAGGCGTCGATAAGACGGGTTTTGATAAGAAAATTTAATAGAGAACACACCTCGGGCGCATTCGGCGTTCAAGGGTAGCTTGTTGAAAAAACAATGGCAAAAACGAAAGTGCGACCGCAGAAGTATTTCGGACGGCATCAGGAACCGCTCATAAAGATGCCCTCGCTCGTCGAGAGCCAGATAAAGTCATTCACGGATTTCGTGGAGGGCGGCGCGGAGCGCGTGTTCAAAGAATTTTCTCCTATCAGCGACCACTCCAACAAAAAGTTCGAGCTCAAGCTGGTGAAATTTACTTTCGGTGAACTCCGCTGGGACGAACACTACGCAAAGAAGGCGATGCGCACCTACGAGGCGCCGCTCTCGATGGTGGTCAAATTGAAGAACAAGACGACCGGCGCGGAAAAGGAGCAGGAAATTTTTCTCGCAGATTTTCCGTGGATGACGCATCACGGCACGTTCATCATCAACGGCGTCGAGCGCATCGTCGTCCCGCAGCTCGCCCGCTCGTACGGTGTCTTCTTCGAATCCGTCCCCTACAAAGGCAAGAATTATTTTGCCGCTAAAATTATTCCCGCGCGCGGTGTGTGGATTGAAATTGAGTCCGACCCCGACGGCGCGATGTACGTCAAGATTGACCGCAAACGCCGTTTTCCCGTTACCTCACTCCTGCGCGTACTCGGCCTCGGCGCTGAAAAAGAGATCCTGGGCAAATTTGAGAAATCCGCTCCCGCCCGCGACGCAATCGCCGCCACCGTCGCCCACGACCACGCACACACGCCCGAAGAGGCATTCGTGGAGATTTACCGACGTCTTCGCGACGGCGACATCGCCACTTCCGACAGCGCACGCGAACACGTCCGCTCGATTCTCTCCGCCGATCGCTACGACCTCTCCCGCGTCGGCCGTTTTCATTTCAACCGTCGCTTCGGACTCCCCATCAAGGAAAGCGATCTCGTTCAAGCCACACTTACGCTCGACGACGTCGTTCGCATCATCACCAACATCGCAGAATTGAACGCCGACCCTGCCGCGCTTGCCGACGACATCGACCACCTCGGTTTTCGCCGCGTTCGTTTCGCCGGAGAATTGCTCGAGCAGCGCATGCGCGTGGGTCTCTCCCGCATGAAACGCAACATCCAGGACCGCATGGCGATGGTAGACGTGGAGACCACACTTCCGGTCTCGATGATTAACCCCCGCCCGTTCCAGGCTGCCATCCGAGAATTTTTCACCACCGACCAGCTCTCACAGCTCATGCAGCAGTACAACACCCTCGATGAGATTGAACACCTGCGCACGCTTTCGACGCTCGGTCGCGGCGGCCTCACCTCCGAGCGCGCCGGCCTCGAAGTGCGCGACGTGCACTCTTCGCACTACGGCCGTGTGTGCCCCATCCACACGCCGGAAGGTAAGAACATCGGCTTGGTGCTTCACATGTCGCTCTACGCCCGCCCCAATGAGTTCGGCATTATCGAAACACCGTACGCAAAGGTGGAGAAGGGAATCATCACCAAAGAAATTTCGTATTTGAACGCGCTCGAAGAAGAACAGTACGCAATCGCGCATGCGGCAACCGCTCGCGATGCCGACGGAAAAATCACCGAGAAATTTGTCGGTGTGCGCATGGGCGGCAAGCCCACGCTCGTGAAGCGCGACGACATCGACTTTATGGAAGTCGCGACCAACCAACCGTTCTCCGTCGCCACGTCGCTCATTCCATTCGTGGAAAACGACGACGCCAACCGCGCCTTGATGGGTTCGAACATGCAGAAACAAGCCGTACCGCTCGCGGTGCCCGAGGCACCTGTCGTCGCGACCGGCGTTGAGAGTGCTGCAGCCCGCGACTCGGGGCGTCTCATCATCGCCGCCGAAGCGGGTGAAGTCACCTACGCGGACGCGCAGATGATAAAGGTCAAAACAGACAGCAAGACGAAAGAATATCCGCTCGTCAACTTCTCCCGCACCAACGGCTTCACGACCTTCCACCAGCGTCCGCTCGTATCGGTCGGCGAATCGGTGAAAAAGGGAGCGGTGCTCGCCGACACTTCGACTTCCGTCGGCGGCCAGCTTGCCATCGGGCAGAACGTCCGCGTGGCGTTCCTCCCATGGTTCGGCGCCAACTACGAAGACGCCATCGTCATTTCAGAAAAATTGGCCAAAGAAGCGCGCTTCACCTCCATTCACATGGAAGAGTTCGTGTGCGTCGTGCGTGACACCAAGCTCGGGCCTGAGGTCACCACCCACGACATCCCCAACGTCTCCGAATTCAAACTCCGCAACCTCGACGAGGACGGCGTCGTCCGCATCGGTGCGGAAGTCCGCCCCGGCGACATTCTGGTAGGCAAAGTCACACCGAAAGGTGAGACGCAGCTCACGCCGGAAGAGCGCCTCCTCCACGCCATTTTCGGTGAGAAGGCCAAAGACGTGAAAGACACGTCGATGAGAATGGAAGGCGGCAAACGCGGCCGCGTCATCGGCGTCAAAGTATTTTCCCGCGAAACAGGCGACCAACTCGAAAGCGGCGTCATCAAGCGCGTGCACGTGGAAGTCGCGCAGCTCCGCACGATCTCGGTGGGCGACAAGCTCGCCGGCCGTCACGGCAACAAGGGCGTCATCTCGCGCGTGCTTCCGGAAGAGGACATGCCGTTCGACGAAAGCGGAAACCCGGTGGACATCATACTCACACCGCTCGGCGTGCCTTCCCGTATGAACCTCGGTCAAATCCTCGAATTGCACCTCGGACTCGCCGCGGAAATGCTCGGTTACCAGGCCGTCGTTCCTTCGTTCTCAGGCGCGACCGAAGAAGAAATTCGCAACGAACTCAAAGCAGCAGGCGTGGCCGACACCGGCAAGCGCATTCTCTTCGACGGCCGCACAGGCGAAGCATTCGCACAGCCCGTGTCCGTCGGCGTGATGTACATGCTGAAGCTGCACCACATGGTGGAAGACAAAATCCACATGCGCTCTATCGGTCCCTACTCGCTCACGACCCAGCAACCGCTCGGCGGCAAAGCGCAGAACGGCGGTCAGCGCGTGGGAGAAATGGAAGTCTGGGCGTTCCTCGGCTATGGAGCCGCGTATTCGCTCCGCGAAATTCTCACCATCAAATCCGACGACATCCTCGGAAGGTCCGCTGCCTTCGACGCCATCGTCTCAGGCAAGCGTATCGAGGAAACCAACACACCCGCTACCTTCAACGTCCTCGTCCGTCACCTCCGCGGTCTCGGCATCGACATCGAATTCATCGAAGGAAATTATGATTCTACTAAGAGCGTGCACCCGTCGATGGGTCGACAGAGCACGCCCCGCAGCTAACGCTTATGTCTATGCAAAAACGAAAAGACATCATCCCCCAGGATTTCGCGGCAGTCGCCATGCGACTCGCTTCGCCCGACCGGATAGGTGAGTGGTCGTACGGTGAAATCACGAAACCGGAAACGATTAACTACCGCACTCAGCGTCCGGAAAAAAACGGCCTCTTCGATGAGCGCGTGTTCGGGCCTGAGAAAGACTACGAGTGCTACTGCGGTAAGTATCGCGGCATCCGTTTCCGCGGCATCGTCTGTGAGAAATGTGGCGTCGAAATCACGCGCGCTATCGTGCGCCGCGAGCGCATGGGTCATATCGATCTTGCGACGCCCGTCACGCACATCTGGTTCCTCCGCGGCATTCCTTCCCGTATCGCGCTCATGCTCGGCCTCTCCGCCGCCGAAGTGGAAAAAGTAGTTTACTTTGCCGGATACATCGTCACTTCCGTGGACGAGACCGAACGTACTCGCTTGCTCAAAGACCTCGAACAGGAATTTGCAACGAAGACGAAATCTGCTGCGACAGCCGAAGTGAAGACGGAGCTCAAAGAGAAGGCAACGAAAGCGAAGAAAGAGATCGAATCCATCCGCGACGGCGTCGTCTTGGACGAGGCAGCCTACCACCTCTACGCTGTGAAATACGGTGCGATGTTCCGCGCTGCTATCGGTGCGGAGGCGCTCTACACGATTCTCAAACAAATCGACCTCGAGAAATTCATCAAGACCATCAAAGAGATGTATGAAAAGTCCTCTGCCGCAGACCGCGACAAACTCCGCAAGCGCCTCGCCCTCGCTGAGAGCTTGCAGCGCGCCGGTGTGCGCCCCGAGTGGATGTTCATCACGCGCCTCCCGGTCGTCCCGCCCGCTCTTCGCCCGATGGTTGCTCTCGAAGGCGGTCGCCACGCGTCTTCAGATCTCAACGACCTCTACCGCCGCGTCATCAACCGTAACAACCGTTTGAAGCGCCTTCAGGCCATTCACGCGCCGGAAGTAATCCTCCGCACCGAAAAGCGTATTTTGCAGGAAGCGGTGGATGCACTCCTCGACAATTCCATGCGTCGCGGCGCGGGCGTACTCGGCATCCTCGGCGGTCGCCGCCGCGCTCTCAAGAGCCTCGCCGACTACCTCAAGGGTAAGCACGGGTACCTCCGCCAAAACCTTCTCGGTAAGCGCGTCGACTACTCCGGCCGCTCCGTCATCGTGGTGGGTCCCGACCTCGCGCTCGATGAATGCGGTCTTCCGAAGCACATGGTCTTGGAGCTCTTCCGCCCGTTCGTCATCGCGGGCCTCCTCGCGCGCGAACTCGCATACAACATCCGCGGAGCAGGACGCCTTATCGAAGACGAAGCGCCGGAAGTCTGGCCGATTCTTGAAGAGGCCATCAAAAATAAATACGTGCTTTTGAACCGCGCGCCGACGCTGCACCGCCAGTCTATTCAGGCATTCCGTCCGGTTCTCATCGAAGGCAACGCCATCCAGGTACATCCGCTCGTGTGCCCCGCGTACAACGCCGACTTCGACGGTGACGCCATGGCCGTGCACGTGCCGCTCTCTGAAGCCGCGCAAAAAGAAGCGCAGATGATCATGTCTGCCAATAAGAACATCCTGAAACCGGGCTCCGGCGACGTCGTCGTGGCCTCCAAGCTCCTCGACATCGTTCTCGGCTGTTACTGGATGACCAAGTCTGTCGACGGCGGAAAAGGCGAGGGGAAAGCATTTCCTTCGACCAATGCCGCTATTACCGCGCACGACTTCGGCGCGATTGACCTCCGCTCAAAAATCAAAGTGCTTCCCGGCGACAGTAAGAAGTACGAGCAATTCGGCGGCAAAGTTTTCGACACTACCGTCGGCCGTTTGCTCTTCAACTCCGTTCTGCCGAGCGACTACGCCTACGTCAACGAAGAAATCACCAACAAGCGCATGCAATCGCTCGTACAGAATCTCGTGACTCACTACAGTCTCGACGGTATTCCGAAGATTCTCGACAAAATAAAGGCATTCGGTTTCCGCTACGCCACGCACGCCGGTATCACATGGTCTATCTCGGACGTGATGGTGCCGAAAATTAAGGAAGAAATGCTCGTGAAAGGTCGCGAGCAGGCGGCAAAAGAACAGGAGAACTTCAACAACGGACTCCTCACCGAAGACGAGCGCCGCCGCATGACGATTGAAATCTGGGGCAAGCTTTCGAACGACCTCCGCAAACACGTCATCGATGCGCTCGACAGGAACGGGCCGGTGCACGACATGATTACCTCCGGTGCTCGTGGCTCCGCCGTGCAGCTCCACCAAATGGCCGGTATGAAAGGTCTCATTACGAACCCCCGCGGTGAGATTATCGAGTTCCCCATCACGTCATCCTTGAAAGAAGGCCTCACACCGATTGAATACTTCATCTCGACTCACGGCGCCCGCAAAGGCTTGGCCGACACCGCGCTCAACACGGCGCGCGCCGGTTATCTTACCCGTCGTCTCTTCGACGTGGCGCACGACGTCGTCGTCTTGGAAGGCGACTGTGGCACCCGTGAAGGTGTGCGCATCGCGCGCCCGGGTAAAGAAAACATCGGCGGCTCGTTTGCCGACCGTATGCAGGGCCGCGTACTCGCGGAAGACGCCGGCGCCTTCAAGCGCGGACACCTTCTCAATCGCGACGATGCCAAAGTAATGGAAGACGACAGCAAGGTCATGGAAGTCATTCTCCGCTCGCCCATCAACTGCAAAGTCGCACGAGGCGTTTGCCAGAAGTGCTACGGTATGGACCTCACGACAGGCGAGATGGTAGACGTAGGCGAAGCTATCGGCGTCGTGGCCGCACAGGCCATCGGCGAGCCGGGCACCCAGCTGACCATGCGTACCTTCCACACGGGAGGTGTGGCCACCGCTGGCGGCGACATCACTATGGGTCTGCCGCGCGTTGAAGAAGTTTTCGAAACACGCCTTCCGAAAGCGCCGGCTGTCATTGCTCGCGTCTCCGGCGTCGTGTCCGACATCATCAAAGACGGTTCCGAGACCATCATCACTATAGTTCCTGACGTCGCTTCTACCGCGAAGACCGCGAAGGGCGCCAAGAAAGAAAGCGAGTACCACGTGCACCCGCTTCGCCAAATCCTCGTCAAGAAGGGAAGTAACGTCGTCAAAGGCGACTTCCTCACCGACGGCTCGGCCGACCTCGAAGAGCTCTTCAATCTCGCCGGTAAGGAGCGCGCACAGGATTACATCATCAACGAAATTACACGCATCTACGAGCTTCAGGGTGTATCGACCGGCCGCAAGCACTTGGAAGTTATCGTCAAGCAAATGTTTAGCCGCGTATCGGTGACACATCCGGGCGACACAGGCGTCTCTGCCGGTGAAATCATTGCCGACTTCGAATTCGAACGCATCAACAAGACCGCGAAAGAGACAGAGGGCGAGCCCGCAAAGGCCAAGCAGCTTCTGCTCGGTATTACCGAAGTCTCGCTCACCCGCGCATCCTTCCTCTCCGCCATTTCCTTCCAGAACACGCCTCGCAAACTCGCCGAAGCGGCAGTGGGCGGCGCCGTGGACCGCCTCGTCGGTCTCAAGGAGAACGTCATCATCGGTCGCCTCATTCCTGCCGGTACCGGATTCCCGGGTAGCAAGAAGCACGCCATGATCGAAGAGATGGAAGCCGAATTTGCCTCTCAAGCCCCCGTCGAAATCGCCCCGACCACAGAACGCGACCGCGACACGATTGAGCGCTAACCGCGGCTGTAAAGTCGTGCTATAACAGCGGGAGCATGAGGATAGAACCTCGATGCTCTTGAAACAAAAGGGTCTGCAATGACTACTCAATCAGCTACGGCCTCCCCGGCCGCTTCTCTCCGATCCGCGCAAGGTTGGCGTCGCTACCGCGGTCAAGTTCGTCCAATCCTGCTTCGCATGTGCGATGGCAGCGACGTGACCAACGACGTTCTCGATGCGGCCGCCGACACCATTGCCAGTTACAAGCGTAACGAAGCGGTCATCCCGGAGGGCGTGCCTGCGGGTCGATACCGCAAGTCGCTCGTGTTCTCGTCCCAGGAGGGTATTTTTGCGGCCTTCCTCGTTCCCGCCCAGGATGTGGAGGTCGAGCACTTCGCGATCTACATCAAGGGCCTCATGCGCGACGACGTCGTCCAATATCTCATCGACAAGTTCACGCAAGGCCTCGCCAAAGTGGCTGCACCTGCCGCGTGACGTCTCACGTCGTCAACGCCCGCGTCGAGCGCCGGAATCCACCTTGGACCCGGCGTTCGCTCTTTTCTAATTGGACCCTAGTTCTGTATTGCGACCCTTTCGCTTCGATAGTAAGGTGCCACGAGCACCTGATCTTAATCCGACTACTTGGGAGTTCGGCACAATGGGCATTGTACGGCTCGTCAGCGCCATCTTCGGATGGTTCTTTCCGCCGCTTCAAATCCCGTTCCATATTGCCGTTATTCCCAACGGCAATCGGCGATGGGCGAAGCTTCGGAAAATCTTGCTTCAATACTCGTATCTGCACGGCGCGAAGCAAGCACTCGATTTTGCGGCGTGGGCAAAAAAGGCGGGAGTCCGGCACGTTACGTTCTACGGGCTCTCGGAAGAGAACATGGTCAAGCGGAGTGTCGAGGAAATCGATGCGCTTATGAAAGGCGCGATACATTTCTTCGATACCGCCATGGCACTCGGCTATCATCTTCACCCGTTCGGCGACATCGAAAAATTCGCCGGCCTCGAGAAGTATGAGCCGCTCTACAGTCGTCTTAGAAGATGGCGCGAATTGCCGCTTCCACCCGACGACTTCGTTTTGCACGTGGCCGTCAACTATGCAGGCACGCCGCAGCACGAGCTCGAACCGCTCCGTGAAGAGATACGCAACCGCGGGCTTCACGCAGTGCTAGCCAACCCGGCCGCGTACATTCGTTCGGCCGGGGTACCCGAAGTCGACCTCGTCGTCAGAACCGGCTCCAAACGAGAGAGCCGGACGAGCGGCCTGCTTCCGTTCCAGCTTCGCTACGCTGAACTCCTCTTCATCAATGTGTACTGGGGAGATTTCACCGAGCGACACTTCCGGAAGGCGCTGCGGTGGTACTCCACCCGACAACGCAACTTCGGCAAGTAGCCGGAATCAACTGAATATGGGAGGCGTGCCGCTCTGGCCCGCCTCCCGATGCTTTTTATGAAAGTTCGGCGCATAATGGGCGGATGGCCGACCCCAGTTGGAAAGCATCGCTTCCAACGGGGCAGGTACGGTGCAGCTATGAGTGACACAGTCCAACAAGTAAAAGATAAATTGTCGATTGTCGACGTCGTTTCGCAATACGTGAAGCTGGAGCGGAGCGGCACGAATCTGCGGGCGCGGTGCCCGTTCCATGCGGAGCGGACGCCTTCTTTTTTCGTGTCGCCGGAGCGGGGGACGTATCATTGTTTTGGATGCAACGTGGGAGGGGACATTTTTTCATTCGTTGAACAAATAGAAGGATTGGATTTTAAAGGTGCTTTGAAAGTGCTCGCAGAAAAGGCGGGCGTGGAACTCGTCTATGAACGCGGCGGGAAAGAACAGAAGGATGAACGTGAACGACTTTTTGAATTGCTGGAAGTCGCGACGATATTTTACACGTCGCGCTTGTCCGACGCGGCGAAGAAGTATTTGAAAGAGCGCGGCATGAAGGATGTGACGATGCAGGAATTCCGGCTCGGGTTTGCCGGGGGTGAATGGAGTATGCTTTCGGACCATTTGAAGACCAAGAAGTTTACGGACAAAGAAATTCTCGATGCCGGCTTGGCCAAAAAGAATGAGCGGGGGAGTCTGACGGATAAATTCCGTAACCGCATTATTTTCCCAATAGCTGACAGCGCCGGTCGCATCGTAGGATTCTCAGGGCGCATTTTTGGGGAGGAAGCGCATCCGGACGCCCCGAAGTACCTCAACAGCCCGGAGACGCCCCTTTTCCACAAATCCAAGATTCTCTACGGCTTCGACAAGGCCAAAGTACCGATTCGGAAGCTCAATTGTGCCGTTTTGGTGGAAGGGCAGATGGATTTATTGGCTTCACATCAGTCCGGGTGGGGCAACACGGTCGCCGTCTCCGGCACGGCCTTTACACCCGAGCACGCGCAGCTCATCAGGCGAATGACCGACAATATCGTCATCGCGCTCGACGCTGATGCTGCCGGTATCAAAGCTGCAGGGCGCGCGGCGAGAGCGGCTCTCCAGGGCGGGCTCAACGTGAAGGTCGCGCAGCTGCCGAGCGGACTCGATCCGGCAGACCTGATTTTGAAAGAAGGAGCCGACGCATGGAAAAAATCGATTCGCGATTCCAAAGACATCATCACGTTTCTTCTCGACGTTTTGGAAGAGCATGCGAAATCAAAAGACAATTTCCGTCGCAGCGTGGAGATCGTGGTGCTCCCGTTTCTCGCAGATGTCACTTCACCCATCGCGCGCGAACAGTATCTGGGAGAGATTGCAAAACGACTCGGTGTGTCTGAATCGGCAGTTGCCGAGGCGTTTGCCAAAGTGCCTTCGTCGCCTGAAGCAGGAGCATCGCGCGAGACACCCCAATCGGCCACTCGCGAGTCGGTGGATTACGGCAAGGTAAAGCAGGCGTACGCCATCTTGCTGTGGCAGCAGTCGCTTCCGAAACCCGCCATCGATGTCGCAGCCTTTAAAGCAAAGCTTGAGGAAGCCGCCGGGCCGGAGGTATCCAAAAATCTTGAGAAACTGACCGGGGAACTCGAATCGCTCCGCTTTGGTGCCGAGCGCCTTTTTGCACGGACCCAGTCGCTTTCCGGTGAATTCGAGACCCTCATTCGGGTCATTCTCTCGGAGCGGCTCTCGCGGGAGCTGGCCGAAGCCTCGCTAGCCCTCAAAAAGGCCGAAAATACGGCTAATGAGGCCGAAATAGCTATCCACATGCAATCCACACAGTTATTAACAAAAAAGATTGCAGAGCTGCATAAGAAAGGGTAGAGTGTCCAATCGTCTTGCAATTGAGCCGTTTTTGCTTGCACTTCGAAGCTTTAGCGAAGTAGTGTAATAAAGACCCCGGCTCGGCGGTAAGAACTACATAGCAAATCCATCTTCCAAGAGGGGAGACAGGGTTTCTGCGCTTTTTCATTCAGTATGGCCAAAAAAAAGAAAAACAAAAAAAAGACGGTAAAGCCTGCCGGCCGGACAGGCGGGCGCGCGGTGCGTAAAGTCGTGAAGCGCACGAAAGTCAAAAAGGCTGCGCACAAAGCGGCACCGAAAAAAGCAAAAAAGCGCGCACCTTCCAATTCCGCAAAGCCGACCAGCAAATTCCTCGCCGGTAAACAGCAGTCAAAAGTTCAGGCGCTCATCACGCTCGGCAAAGAGCGCGGCTATATCACCTTCGACGAAATTTTGCGCGAATTCCCGACCATCGAAGACAACGTTGTCTTGCTCGAAGAAATGTACGAGCTCTTCGGTGTTGCCGGTATCGATGTTTTGGAAGGCGGCGGCATGCTCGAAGATACTTCGGCCGAGACCGTGCTCGCGAGCAAAAAACTCCAACACCGCCGAGCCGACGCAGGTTTTGATTCGGTACAAATGTATCTCCGCGAAATCGGTCAATATCCGCTGCTCAATGGTGAGCAAGAAAAAGACCTCGCCAAGCGCATCCTCACGGGCGACGACGAAGCGCGCAGCATTCTCGCTCGCTCCAACCTCCGCCTCGTGGTCTCGATTGCCAAAAAATACGTGAATCGCAGCCCCGACCTCACGCTTCTCGACCTCATTCAGGAGGGCAACCTCGGGCTCTTCAAGGCCGTCGATAAATTTGACTACACCAAGGGCTACAAATTCTCCACGTACGCCACATGGTGGATTCGCCAGGCCATCACTCGCGCCTTGGCCGACCAGTCGCGCACCATCCGTATCCCCGTGCACATGGTAGAAACGATTGCCAAATATAAGCAAAAGGTGCGCGAACTCAGTCAGCACCTTGGCCGCGACCCGCTCCCTGAAGAAATTGCCGCAGAAATGGGCATCGAAGTAGAGAAGATTTACACCATCCAGAAAATCAATCAGGACACAGTCTCTCTTGAAAGCCCGGTCGGTGAAGACGACGACGAACGCTCCACGCTCGGCTCCTTCATCGCCGATGACACCATTGCTTCTCCCGACCAGGACGCTTCCCGCCGAATCCTCGGCGAGCAGATGACAGAAATCCTCGATGAGCTTTCACCCAAAGAGCGCAAAATCCTCGAAATGCGCAACGGCCTCACTGACGAAGGCATCTGCTTCACCCTCGAAGAAGTCGGCCGAGAGTTCGGCGTGACCCGCGAACGCATCCGCCAAATTGAAGCGAAAGCGCTAGAGAGGATAAGATTTCACGAAAGAGCGAAACAACTGAGAAGTTACTAGACATGACGACCAGAACGATTGTTATCGCTGTGGGCATTGTTTTGATCCTAATTCTCGCCCTCGCCTTAGGAGCAGTTCTGTATAAGCGGCAAAGCGTTATAAGCTGCGCTAATAAAGCCGCCGAAGTTCTAAAGAAAGAAGTGAATGCAGACGCAACGAGCGCGGATCATCTTTACAATGTGCTGTATAGGATTTGTATGGGCGCCAAAGGTTTTGACCATTAGGTGTGTCTGCCTGGCAGCGCTCCCACAATCGTACCAAGCGATGGAGAGATTATTTACCGCTTCGATTTTGAGCTGTCTGTTCAAAAACCGGAACCATTTGTAAAAAGAGATCACGATTCCGAGGGTCAAATCCGTTCGTCAACGCATCGTAAATCGCTTTTTGTTCAGGACTAAGAACAACGATGTCAGGATGTTTCGCATACATCCATAAGTTATATGCAACAAATAATGGAACCTTTTCACCCGTCAGATAATGATGTTGTAAAACCGCGTCCATCAATACAAATTCAGTAGTATCAGTATTAAATTCGAGAATCCGACTCGAATCTTTGCCCGCGTGCTTAAAAAAATTTTTGGCCTCAGCCATCTTGTCGGCAACCTCTTTTTGTCTTTCGGGGTGAATCATTTCCATCATTAGTCTTCTCACGCTCTTTATTCCCTTAGCTAGTCCTAAAGATTCCAGTACCTCTTGAGATGCTGAGGCCAGACTGTGAATGGCAACGGCATCTCCATTCCTAAAGAACATATTTATCGCTTCTCGTAACTGTCGGACTGCCGCGTCAAGCTTAGAGATATGAACTTTAGCCATAAGCGCGGATTATCCTATAGCCCTATCCGTATTTCAATCAAACGGCCGGGCGGGTGCCCGGCCGTTTTGGTAGAGGGGAGAAGGGGTTAGACGACTGCGTTCTGCTGAGCGAGGGCGGCTTCGCGGGCTGCTGCTTCTGTGCGGCGCTGTTCGCGGCGAATCGCGTAGGCGTCGAGGGCATCGCGGATAGCAACCGGGAGCAAGCTAAGGAGCGCCACGATAATACCGAGCACCATCGTGCTGAGGAGGATAAGCGCCAGCGGGGCAGTGAACTGCCACGTGAGGAAACTAACGGTAATAAGGTCCGTGTTCTGCATTGCGAATACCACGCCTGCGCCACCGAGAAGGATACCGAGAATAAGTGCTAACAACATAGTCAAAATAAGGCTAGCTATTAAAGCCAACACTATGATGACGGCTGAAGAGTCCTTTCATTTCAACGTGATTTCCCCGAGAACCTACCTATGTACCTTTTTCAGATGTCTTTTGGGAGTTCGAAGCGCTTGTTGGTCTCAATATGAACAAAGCGGACGCCGAGGTTTTTGGCGAATTCGCCATCGGTGGCTCGGTCGCCAAACATTAGGGAGTTGGGGAAGTCGACGTCGTGGGTA
>CALRIB010000014.1 GCA_943359705.1 Candidatus Nomurabacteria bacterium
TGCTCGGCGGTCGCGCTGCCGACCTGTACGGCCGCCGTACGGTTTTCGTCTGCGGGGTCGCGGCCTTCACAAGCATCTCGTTCCTCATCGGCGTCGCCGACTCAGCTGCGCTTATGGTGCCGCTACGCGCCTTGCAGGGACTCGCCGCCGGCTTTATGTCTCCCGCCGCACTCTCACTCGTGCTCACCCTATTTCAGAATCCTTCCGAGCGAACGCGCGCGCTCTCCATTTGGGGCGCGGTGTCGGCCGGGGGAGCTACCGCAGGCATTCTCATCGGCGGATTCCTCACGCAGTACCTCAATTGGCGCTGGAACTTTTTCGTCAATATTCCGGTCGGCATCACGGTCATCGTCGCCGCTTTTCGACTTCTTCCGGCGCACGCGGCCGAGGAGCGCGTGCGCACGCTCGATTTGCCGGGAGCAGCACTCATCACCTCCGCGCTCATGCTCTTGGTGTACACGCTCTCACACGCGAGCGGGTGGGGCTGGACGGCTCCCGTCACCATGTCGCTTTTTGCCTTAAGCGCGGCACTTCTCGTCGCGTTCGTGTACAACGAATCGCACGCGGCGCATCCTCTTGTGCCGCTTTCTTTTTTCCGTGTCGGCAACATCGCCGCGGCCGACGCAGTGCAACTCCCTATTACCGCCAGTCTTTTCTCGATGTTCTTTTTTCTTTCGCTCTACATCCAAAATATTTTGGGCTATGCTCCGCTCAAAGCAGGGCTCGCTTTCTTGCCTTCCACCATGACGGTCGCGTTGAGCGCCATACTTGCTCCGACCCTTATTAAACGCATCGGGTACAAACCCATCCTTGTAATGGCGCCTCTCTTACTCGCCGCCGGACTCCTTACCTTCACGCACCTGACGGTGACCGGCACCTACCTCGACATGCTTCCCGGCATTCTCATCATGGCCGTGGGCTTAGGATTTTCTTTCGTGTCCATCACCGTCGCCGCCACTACCGGCGTCCCGGGCCACGAATCGGGTCTCGCATCGGGAATGCTCTCTACCGCACAGCAAATAGGCGGTTCGCTCGGTCTTGCGGTGCTCTCGAGCATCGCAGCTTCACGGACGGCTGAAGTCATCGGACAGAATATTCCGACTCCCGCACTACTCGCGCAGGCCGCGGTGGAAGGTTTCCACAGCGCGTTCTACACAGGCCTTTGCTTCGCACTCGCCGCCTCACTCATCGCGCTTATTTTCATCCGCAGACTTCCGGCCCACCGCGTGTGACCAAACCGGGCGGGAAACGGTGCTAGAGTACCGAAATGGACGACTACCGCATTTTGCTCGGCGCACTCGCGGTACTCGTCGGATTCGTGGGCGAAGCGCTCTACCTGCGGGATATTTTCCGGGGAGGCATACAGCCGCACCCGTTCTCATGGTTTGGCTGGGGACTTTTGGACGCAGTGGTGTTCTTCGCACAAACGACAAAAGGCGCGGGAGCGGGGAGTTGGGTCGTCGGTGTTGCGGCACTCGTCAACATCGGCATTGCGGTACTTTCTTTGAAGCGCGGAGAGAAACGAATTGTCGCGAGCGATTGGATTTGCTTCGGCGGCGTGCTCCTCGGCATCGTGCTTTGGCTTCTGACCAACGACCCGCTTTCTGCCGTCATCATTGCCACGGTGGTAAATTGTATTGCTTTTGTGCCGACGTTCAGGAAAGCTTTTTTGCGACCGCAGGAGGAATCGCTCAACATTTTTGCACTCGACGTAGTGAAATTCGTGCTCGGCATCTTTGCGCTCCAGGCGGTAAGCACGACGACAATACTTTTCCCGGCGGTCGTGGCCGCCGCTAACGGCATATTCGTCCTGACGGTCTTGCTCCGGCGGCGGCAATTGGCTAGAATCGTCCAATTATGAACGTGACACTCATCGGCATGGCGGGGGCGGGGAAGAGTTTTATAGGAAAGCGTCTAGCCAAGCAGCTCGGTCTGGAATTTCTCGATATCGACCACGATTGTATCCAGGAAATATACAAAAAACCCATCCAACAGGTATTGGATGAGCTCGGGGAAGAGAAATATGTGGATATGGAGGGGCGCTTGATAATCGACCGGACGAAGGGTCGTGAAGATATCCTTATCTCGCCGGGTGGAAGCATTATCTATCATCCGGAAGCAATGGAGCACGTGAGCAATATCTCCGCTGTGGTCTATCTACGAGTCCCGTTTGAGACCATCAATAAACGTCTGGAGAATGCTCCTCCGCGCGCGATCATCGGCCTTGGGAAGAAAACAATGCGGGAGTTGTATCACGAACGTGTTCCCTTGTATGAAAAATATGCCGACTTCACCATCGATTCCGAAAAGCAGCCTGCCGACGATATCGTAAAGGCGATCGTCGCTTTTCTAAAAGCTGGAAAATAGCTTCGTTTTCTTGACCGCGGAATATGGTAGTATGTGCGCCAATGAGCGCACGCGATTTCCGAGTGATGCTTGAAGCGCGCTGGAGTGAGGGCAAGTTTTTGTGCGTGGGACTCGACAGCGACCTCGCAAAGATTCCCGAATCCGTCCGCAAAGAAGATACACGACAGACACTGGTGGCATTCAATCGCGCCATCATCGATGCGACCAAGGACCTAGTGTGCGCCTTCAAGCTCAACAGCGCGTTCTACGAGGCGCACGGCGACGAGGGGCTTGCGGCGCTTCGCGAGACCATCGGCTACATCAGCGAAATCATGCCCGAGGTGCCGGTCATTCTCGACGCCAAGCGCGGCGACATCGGTAACACCAACGAGCAATACGCATACGCCACATTCAAGCACCTGCGAGCAGACGCGGTCACGGTCAGCCCGTATCTTGGCGGCGAGCCGCTTGAGGCTTTTTTCAAATACGCGGACAAAGGTGTCATCGTCCTTTGCCACACGTCCAACGAGGGCGCGAAAGAAGTACAACAGCTCTCCGTGGACGGGGAGCCTCTCTACAAAGTCGTTGCCCGGCTTGCCGCTGAAAAGTGGAATAAGCATGGCAACTGCTGCCTCTTGGTAGGTGCCACGTATCCCGAGGCGCTCGGCGAAGTGCGCGCCATCGTGGGCGAGATGCCGATCCTGATCGCCGGAATCGGGGCGCAGGACGGTGACCTCCACGCCACCATCAAACAAGGAATCTCGAGCAAGGGCAGGGGGCTCATCGTCAATGCTGCGCGCTCCATCATCTTCGCCTCGCAGGACCATAATTTCGCAAAAGCCGCGCGCGGCAAGGCGCAGGAACTTCATGACGCTATCACTAAAGCCTTGATACAATAACGCACTATGAACTCAGACGAAGTACTCGAACTCCTGCAAAAATCCGGCGCGTTCCGAAGCGGTCACTTTGTGGGTGTCTCGGGACTGCATATGGACTCGTATATCAACAAGAATGCGATGTACGCGTTTACAGAAGACACCTCGGCACTTTGTCGCGCTGTTGCGGAACGCTTTACAGACAACAACATTGAGGCCGTCATCGGTCCTGCCATAGGTGCGGCCATCCTCAGCCAGTGGGTCGCACACCATTTGAACGAGCTGACCGGTAAGGAAGTGCTCTCCGCATGGGCGGACAAAGACGAAGAGGGCGGGTTTGTCATTAAGCGCGGGTACGATGACGTTATTAAGGGCAAGCGCACATTGGTTGTCGAGGATCTCACCACTACGGGCGGCTCCATCAAAAAAGTGGTGGAAGCGGCGCGCACGGTGGGTGCTAATGTTGTGGCAGCGGTTGCGCTTGTGAATCGCGGCAATGTCACTAAGGAGGCCGTGGGCAATCCGCCGGAGTTCGTCTCGATGGCCGACCTTGAGCTCGAATCGTGGGATGCAGCTGAATGTGAGCTGTGCGCCAATGGTATTCCGGTGAATACGGACGTAGGCCACGGAAAAGAATTTATGGCAAGAAAGAAGTCGTAAAAGTCGATTGTAGTATAATGAAGTCCCTTTAGAAGGTAACAGGCAATTACATGCAAAATAACAATGTATTGATAGGTGTAGTAGCGGCAGTCGTTATCCTCGGCGGCGGGTATTTCCTGTGGCAGAGCTCGCAGAGCGCTCCCGCGACAGATACCGGCACAAATACGAGCACGGACACAAGCGGCACGCAGTCGGAGACGTCCGATACGGGCGTAAGCGTAGATGTCGGCGCAACCGTCTCCACGGCTCCCTCAAGCGCGACAATTAATTATGACGGGCACACCTTCTCGCCCTCAAGCGTAACAATCGCAAAAGGTGGCACCGTTACCTTCAAGAGTTCGGTTGCGACGATGGAAGTGGCCTCCGGTCAGCATCCTACGCACACGACATATGACGGCACGACTCGCGCGCAACACTGCGCAGCGGGCGCGACGCCTTCTTTTGACCAGTGCGTTGCCGGCACTTCCTACTCCTTTACCTTCCAAAAGGTAGGCACTTGGCCCTACCACGACCACGACAACGCATCAGCGTTCGGCAAGGTGGTTGTTGAATAAGCATGCACTCACTCGCGTTCCTTTCTCTGCGCGTCGGTCTCGCATTTGCCTTCCTCTATCCGCCGCTCAACGCCCTCGTCGACCCGAATTCCTGGATCGGTTATTTTCCGTGGTTCACGCGCGGCATTGTGCCCGATGAAGTACTGTTGCACGCCTTCGGCGTCGTGGAGGCCATCATCGCCCTGTGGCTTCTCTCTGGTTGGAGGATATTCATTCCCTCTATCCTCGCGACAGCAATGCTTGTCGGGATCGTCGTATTCAACATTCCAAACTTCCAGGTTGTTTTCCGCGATCTTTCCATCGCGGCCATGTCACTCGCGCTGGCGCTCAAGAGTTGGCCGGAAGAAAAGGGGCGGTTAACGTCCGGCTACTCAGCGACGTCGCGATAGGGTAAAATAAGGGCAATGGATGCCCCGGAGCTGCCCGAGAAACTCTCACTGGAATTGCAGCGCATCGCGGCACTTCGCTACGGCGAGAACCCGCACCAAGCAGCAGCGCTCTACAAGAACCCCCTTGAACCGGATAGGCCGGGGGTAGCCAATGCCAAGCAGGTGCAAGGCAAGGAATTGAGTTACAACAACATCCTCGACGCTGATGCGGCGTTTGAATGCGTAGCAGAATTTTCAGAGCCTGCGGTCGTTATCGTGAAGCACACAAATCCATGCGGCGTCGCCGTATGTCAAGGCGAAACCTTGACATTAGTTGACGTCTACAAGAGAGCGCTCGCATGTGATCCTGTATCTACCTTTGGCGGTATCGTGGCCTTGAATAGGGAACTCGACGAGGAAACGGCACAGGAACTCACCAAGATCTTTCTCGAAGTCGTCATCGTCCCGTCGGCGTCCGACGCTGCGCTCAAAGTCCTCGCCGCAAAACCTAATGTGCGCGTGCTTCTCACGGGCAGCATGCCTGACGCAAAAGCTTCCGCCCTCACGTTCCGCTCGATAGCTGGTGGTTTCCTCGTGCAGAGCCGTGACAGCATCAACGTCAACAAAGAGGAAAAGCCAAAAGTCGCGACCAAGCGTGAACCGACGAAAGAGGAGTGGAAAGACCTGAAGTTCGCTTTTGAAGTCGTGAAGCACGTGAAATCCAACGCCATCGTGTACGTCAAAGACGGAGCGACGGTCGGCATCGGGGCGGGGCAGATGAGCCGAGTGATCTCAGCAAAAATAGCGGCTATGAAAGCCGCAGATGCCGGTCTCACGCTGAGGGGTTCTGTGATGGCCTCAGATGCATTCTTTCCGTTCCGCGACACTGTGGACACAGCGCACGAAGCGGGAGCCACGGCTATCGTCCAGCCGGGCGGCTCGCTCAAAGACAAGGATTCAATCGACGCCGCAGATGAGCACAGCATGGCGATGGTCATGACCGGAGTGCGACATTTCAGACACTAATGGAAAAATTTACGAAACGGGTCGCGGCTGAGTTGTTATTCGCATTCCACTGCGCGCTCTTTGTGATTGTCGTCTTCGGCTGGCTGATGCCGCAAATACATTTCATCTATATGGCAGTCTTAACCGCGACTCTATTGTCGTACTTCGCTTTTGAGTACTGCATTTTAAGCAAATGGGAGTTCTCGCTCCGCAAATCCGTTGACCCGCACGTGGATTACGACCACACCTTCGCCTCGTACTACACGCGCAAACTTTTCAACGGCCACCTGTCCAACAATTTCTATAACAAAGCCGCCACCATCTTTATCATCGTCTCCCTCGCTGCCGGCGTCTACTCGGTCAGCTGATGCGTTCGAGCCTTTTCGCGGCTCATGGACACACGGGGGCTAATTTAGTAACGTCTTGTCTAGGCCTTGGAGGTGGCCAATCATGGAAAAGAGCATGATTCCTCTCGATGATGGGACGACACCTGATGCGTTTCGACAAGCGTACCTGGCAGCGAAACCGACAACTCATCGCATTGATCTCCGAACATCGCGTCGCGATTGGCAAATCGGCGCGCTTCGCATGGTCGCGTCGCTTTGCTTTGAAGTCGTCGTTCGCACGAGGGCGGAGGTTGAAGAGCTGCGTACCGCAGGAATCCCTCACAATCGCATCCTGCAATTGAAGTGACCGTCAAGCGGGATGCGGCAAAAGGCGCGTGGAGTAACTCAAGCTCCCGCGCCTTCTTAATTTCTACGCAGACTCATGTAAATGTCCTCAAGCGCCTTCACGGCATCGCCGGCGGCGATGTTGTTTTGGTGATAGAGGCCGTCGGTGACGTCACCGGCTGCCCAGACGCGCGGGTGTGAGGCTCGGTGCGTGCGTGGGTCGACTTTGATCTGGCCGACGGGATTCTTTTCGAGAGCGTCGCCAATCCATTCGGTGTTAGGCAGCAATCCTATTTCCACGAAAATTCCTTCGACGGGCAGCAATTCCTCTTTGCCGGTTTTCGTGTCCTTCCATTTTAGTCCCGTTACAAACGTTTCGCCGAGCACTTGCGTGGGCTCCGCATTCAATAAGATTCGCATATTCGGGTGCGTCTTGGCGGCGGCCACCGTTATCTCGTCGGCGCGGAAAGTCTCCGTGCGGTTCAGCATCGTCACGGTCTTGCAGTAGGCGAGAAGCTGGAGTGCGGTTTCGAAACCTGCGTTGCCGGCGCCGATGACCGCGACGTCTTTGTCGGCAAAGAGCGGCCCGTCGCAGCTGGCGCAGTAGGTGAGCCCTTTTTGGTCGTATTCTGCTGCTCCCGGCACTTCAAGCTTGCGGCGGCGCGCGCCGCTCGTCACAAGAAGTGCCTTGGTCTCAATCGGTCCTCCCTTACTCAATTCAACTACCACCTTGTCGTCCATCGGTATCAGTTTGGTGGCACGAACGGGGGAGATAATTTCGAGAAACTCGCCCTTGTAGGCATCGACGTGTGCTTTGAGATTCTTGGCGAGCTCTGCGCCCGAGATAGACGGCGTGCCTATCCAGTTTTGGACATCGGTGGAGACATTGCTCTGCCCGCCCCACTCTTCGACGACAAGCGCCGTTTTGAGGCGTTTGCGCGCGGCATACACGGCGGCTGAAGTGCCGGCCGGACCACCACCCACGATTACCAAGTCATACATAGTTAGCAGTTGATAGTGCGTGGTGCGTAGTAAATTCGAAATGCATAGTCTGCATTTTACTACAGACTACGCACTACTATCTACGCACTACTTCCTCCGTAGGAAGGAAGGAAGTCCTCCCCATCCGTCACCGTCTGCGTCCTTGTCTTTCGCGGGTACGGAAGTTGACGATGGAGGAGTGATTTTCACCGGCTCCTTCATTTTGGGTTTTTCGGCGACATATTTTTCCGCCTCCGGTTTCTTCTCATCGCGCTCTACACGGATGGTGGCGGGCGGCACATCCTGTTCCTTTTTCACGGGTGCAATACGAGGAGTGGTGCTGCCAAAGAGAGAAGAACGCTGTCCGGCCTCGGGGAAGCCCGTGGCGATAACGGTGACGCGCAGCTGGCCTTTCTTGAGGCTTGGGTCGGTGACCGCGCCGAAGATGACCTTGGCCTCCGGGTCGATTGCTTCTGTAATGACGTTGGCCGCATCCTGCACTTCGAGCATTCCGAGGTCTTCACCGCCGGCGATGGAGAAGAGCACGCCCTTCGCGCCGTGGATGGAGACTTCGAGGAGAGGCGAATTGATGGCCGCACGCGCCGCGAGTTCGGCGCGCTTTTCGCCGATTGCTGTGCCGATACCCATAAGGGCTGAGCCGGCGTTCTGCATCACGGCCTTCACGTCGGCGAAGTCGACGTTGATGATACCGGTCTGTGTGATGAGGTCGGAGATGCCCTCGACTGCTTGTTTCAAAATATCGTCGCACATCGCAAAGGCATTCTTGATGCCGGTCTCGCGCGAGACGATGGTGAGGAGTTTGTCGTTGGGGATGATGATGAGCGCGTCGACCGCTTTGCGAAGTTCGGTGAGACCTTGCTCGGCCAAACGTTGACGTTGCGCACCTTCAAAAGAGAACGGCTTCGTGACGACACCGACCGTGAGTGCTCCGAGCTCGCGAGCGATTTTCGCAACGATAGGTGCGCCACCGGTACCGGTGCCGCCGCCCATTCCGCACGTGATGAAGACCATGTCTGAGCCTTTGATAGCTTCCTGAATTTCTTCGCGCGTCTCGTCTGCCGCTTGCTTGCCGACGTCGGCGTTCATGCCGGCGCCGAGGCCGCGTGTGAGGTTTTTGCCGATGTGTATCTTGCGCTTTGCTTTGTTCTTGTGCAAATCCTGTGCGTCGGTGTTGACCGCGATAAAGTCGACGCCCTGGACGTGGGAAGTGACCATGTGGTTGACGGCATTGCCGCCTGACCCCCCGACTCCTATTACTCGAATTCGTGCGTAACTCTCAACGTCGGGCTTCACTTGTTTGGTCATAGTGGAGCCACTATAGCACTTTCGAAGGGTGCGCAAACTTGACCTATATCGTACATAATGTTTCAATTCCGCTCTAACCGATGGAGGAGAAGCCCGATGGTTACAGTGATCTTTGAGCCCCCGGTGGGGCTACCGCCGAACTTTCGCCATGAAAGCAAGGCATCGCTTGGCAAGTCTGACAGCTGCTCAGGAAGCGATACTGAACAGTTCGCCTTCAGACGCCGGGTCGGAGAGATTCTCTCGATCCTCGACGCATTCCAGGCAATCGCGTGCACGGGCGAAATCACCGTCAAGATCTTTAACGGTATGGCCACCGTTGATGGTCAGATTGTTAGCTGGAAATCCGAGCTTTGTCCACTTCTGCGTGCGGCAGCTGCGGAGATCGACGCAAAAGCGAACCTCTTGGCGCTCGAGTCTGCGTCCTCGCGTCTTAACCTCACCTTCAACCTGAAACGACACGTAAAGCGTCAGGTGGCATGACCGCCGAACAAGAAAGCGGACCCGCCGCGGCGTCCCATCTTGGCGGCGGTTTCTCATTTGTGAAGTGACAGCTTGACCCTAGACACTATGCGTGCCAATTTTATTGTAGGTGAACCAACTGAACGAGGCTCCCATGCCTAACCGCAGAGGCACCTTTCTGATCTATCCTTCGCAGCTGCAACCTCCAAGTTCGTACAGCTCAAGCACAGCGGGAACGCCCGAGTACCTCGAAACATTCGGCTATTCAGGTGGCCACAATATGACCACCTGGGAAATCGTTGCGTTCGAGCGAGACCTCGAGGAAACCTTCAAACCCAGGCCTGTTCCTGATCAGCCTGCTTGAAGAAGCGCCGCCTTATCGGGCGGATGGGGGACTGCCTCATCCTTCGACTTGGCGGTTTCTCATTTGTGAGATATCCCGCATTATCAACGGCCGTGGATAATAGGGGATATGCAATTTCCTGTATAACGACATCGTAAGTCGTTATGAGATGGTTTCCGATTAGATTTGCTTCGTTTCGTTAATCGTGCTTTTGTTCACAACGGAAAACGGTTCACCTGCACCGACCAAATGCAGGCATGCCGAGGAGGTTCGGTCATGAGATGTCTTGTTATCGAAGAGAACGAAGGTGAACGACGCACCGCGCTCAGCGAACTTCTTTCGCTGGAGATCCAGGTTGAAGACGCTCAAAACGGCGACAAAGCTTTGGATGTCCTGCGCGCTGACAACGCATTCGACGCAATCTTCATCGGCGATTGGTCGAGGGGAATGAAGCGCGCAGATTTCATGTCACATATCCCGTCGATCTACCCGGTCATCTTGAACAGGCCCCGACCAAAAATCATCTTGATGGTTGACGAGAACCTTGCGGTCAATGCGGAACCCAACGTGATTGGTGGCTTCCTGCTGCTCGTGAAGGTCGGGAAGCTGCCGCAGTTGCCCCGAGGCGTTGACTCCCAAGTTCTGAAACCAGTGGGCGGAGACGAAGTAGCAATCCGGTTCTGGGAAATGGGTGTGAGCCTTGGTAGGCACAGCTTTGTGCCGCCATCGGAGACCCGAAAATGACCGCCGGTCGCGGAAGGCATAGAGCCTCCTACGTCGGCGGCTTTGTGTTTATGGCAACAGCGAGCGCATTGCGTTTTTTACGGAGTCGGCGGCGTGGCGGATGACTTCGCCGATAGTGTGGCCGCCGTCGGAGATGTCTTCCATATAGGCCCAGCGGCAGAGACCGTAGGCCACGGCCCAGGTGGCATCCACCGATGAGGCACGCGGCATATTTCCAATTTGTCCGATTTGCGAGGGAAGTTTCAAGATCATTTTTGCGATGTCTGATGCGCTCGCGAGCCCCGATCCACCGCCGGTGATCACGATGCCTGCCGGAAGCAGGCGATGACGGCCGATAGTTTTGAGATGCGCATTGATGAGCGTGAACATATCTTTCAGGCGCGTACTTACGATGACATTCATTTTGTGCGGTGTGATATCGCTGCCGGTTACGGCGCCGCGTTTCATCTGTTCGGCTTCGGTGAGCGGGATCTGAAAAGAGAGCGCGATGGTATTGGTGATGTCACTAGAGCCGGTGGGGAAGACTTTTACTGACACCGGAATATCGTTGTCGAACACCATGATGGAAAGTGTCTCCGCGCCGATGTTGGCGAGGACGACGCCCGCGGTGCGCTGCGGCTTGGAGAGGATGACCATGCTCGCCGCCAAGGGCGATGCCATCACTCCTTCCACTTCCACGCCCGCTTCCTCGACCGCCTCGGTCAGTTCTTCGTAATGCTGTGCAAGTTGCGTGATGAGAAGCGTGTCGACGGCGAGCTTGGTGCCCTGCAGGCCGTCCGGTTTGCCGAATACTTTGGCGCCGTCGACGCGGAATTCGAGCGGAATGGTGTGAATGATGGAGCGGTTGACGAGTTTCGATGCCGCGCGCTTTTCGCTCTCCTTTATCACGCGTTCTACCTCACGTTCGGTCACGATGCCGCCGGAGGGCGTGAGCGTGATATCGCCGGTGGATTTTATTTCGTCGAGGCCCACGCCGCCGAGAGCCACGCGTGCGCTTCGAACTTTCACTTTTGCCGCGGTCTGCGCGCGAGCGAGTGCCTCATTTACACTCTTGGTCGCCTCTTTCGTATCAATAATGTAGCCATGACGCATCCCTTTGGAGACGGCGGTGCCGGTGCCAAGTATCTGCATCGGCGCGTCGGGATTTTCGGCAGGCTTTGCGATGACGACCTTCACGTGGTACGTGCCGATATCAATACCACAATAGGTCTTGGCCATTCGCTCATTGTACCGCCTCTTTTGAAGCCATAAAATCTCGTCTTCGTGGATAGCGCGATCAAATTTTCAAGTCTCAATTTTCAATTTGCATTGAATTTCCAATGTCTCAATTTTTAAACGAGACTCATTGAAAATTGCAAATTGGAAATTGAAAATTACGTTCCGAGTCCAAACTTCCGTAACGTGGTTCGCTCCAGAGCTTCCATCCGTGCCCCGTGCTTGAGACCCTTAAGGTGGTAGCAGCCGTGTACAAAAAGGAGGGCACTACGCTCGGCAAGTGATACGCCGTATTTTTTTGCCTCGCGTGCCGCACAAGGAATATTGAGAAATATCTCGCCCTCATTCTTGGCGACAGGAAACGAAAGGACGTTGGGGCGATATGTCTTTTTACGGTACTGCTTGTTCATCTTTTGCGCGAGAGTATCGCCGCAAAGCACGAGAGAGAGTTCGTACTGCGCGCCCAGAATGTGGCGCGCGATATCTGCAAACGGAAGTCGCGGCATGGTGCCGCGAATGGTTTTCTTCAGATCAAGGTTCGACCTTGAAGTCATCGTTAGCGAGCGATGGGAGTGCCTTCGCCCAGGCGTCCGGGGGCCGCGTTGTCGCGAGCGTTGGATGCCGACATGCTGCCTTCCGCACGATTCTGGCCGGGGCGACCTCCGCGTGTCGGGGTCTCGACCACCTTACCTTCCTTGAGCAGCTGCTTGTACTCGGCGCGACGCTTGATGTATTTGAGGGCACGCTTTTTCTTGACGATTTTCGAGGTGTCGCGGGCGAAGTAGCGGGCTGCGCGGACGGTCTTGACCAACCCGGTGCCCTGCACACGCCGGCTGAATTTGCGAATGGTTGCAAGCGCGTTTTCGGTGCCGCTCTTTTGTACTTCTGCGTTGACTGCCATATGTGGGGAGAAGCATAGCACCTCCCAAACCAAAATGCAAAACCCAAAGTACAAAATGAAAAGCGAGGAAGTGAGAATTCACTTTTTGGATTTCACACTACATTTTGGCTTTTGGCTTTTGCACTTTGCATTTCCTACGCGTGCGTCTCCATCTTCCAACCGCCCACCCGGTGACGTTTCAAATGATTGACGAGCTCGGGAAGGGCGATTGCTTCCTGTGAATTGGTGGCCACTTCACGGACGAGAATGGTGCCTTCCACCGCTTCTTTGTGTCCCATGATGAGCACGTACGGGGTCGCCACTTTTTGGGCGGCAAGCATCTGTTCGCCGATGCGTTCGTGATAGAGGCCCTGATAGACGGGGATGCCCGCTTGGCGGAGCGTTTCGAGAACGGAGAGTGCGCGACGGCGGGCTTCGGAGCCGAGGTGCGCGAAATATATGGAGGGAATGCCGGGCACTTCGCGCTTCGAGCGCACTTTGCCCCGAATTTCGCAGGAAATAGAAATGGTCGCGGCCGAGGTAGGCGCCGCGGCGTAGCGCGCGGCAAGCGGGTCGTAGCGGCCGCCAAAGGCGATGGGGACGCGCGTATTGGTTTCCGCATCGAGCACGCTTATTTGGTAGAGCGCGTGCGCCCAGCAGTCGCGACTTCCGAGCACGTGCGGCGAAAGTTCGTACGGGAGGCCGAAGACTTCCAGATATTCGAGCAAATCCCAAAAACGCTGGCGCTCGTCTTCGGTGAGGTATTCCATCGCTTGCGGCGCGCGCGGCGTGGCCGGGTGTCCGCGCTCGATGAGCTGCACGAGCGTGCCGAGCGGGTCGACCGCGGCGCGTGGGCGAAGGGTAGGCGAGATGGTGTCGATGTGTTTGCGCAAATAGGTGCCCACGTCGCGCACGAATCGATTCGAACTTTCAAACGAACCGATGTTGTTGATGGCGAGCACGCGCTCGCCTAAGCCCGCATCGTGCGCGATGGCGTTGGCGGTCACTATGAGAAGCGCTTCGGCAATCGCAGAGCCGTTGCCGATGACGTGCAACTCAAGCGCTACTTCCTCGCCGCCTTTTTCCTGACCCACGGTGCGCCAGAGGAGGAGTGTTTCGCCGGGAATTCGGGCGAGCGTCGCGGTGCGCTTGGCGGCCAGCGCAAGCGGACGTTCCTCGCGTCGCGCGTACGAGATTTCCGTTTCATTTTTTGAAGCGCGCGAACGCAGTAAGCGCATCTCGGCGGCATCTTTGCGCTGCGCTTCTTCGAGCGGCGAGAATCCGTAGTACTCGGCGATACGAATCGCGGAGCCGAGGAAGGCGGCGGTGTTCTGGTGCTTCGTGTCCTTCAGTCGGATCATAGAAGAAGTGAGTAGTGGTTAGTGATTAGTGGTTAGTAAAGATTTCAATTTCGCATTTTCTACTCACTACACACTGTTCACTACTCACTGTACCTGGCTTGTCCCGGTAAAACTGAAATGTCGTTGAAGGGAA
>CALRIB010000015.1 GCA_943359705.1 Candidatus Nomurabacteria bacterium
GAGATGACAATCTGCGCGGCCGCAAGCTGCGGGATGAGTACGAGGGCTGCAACGATACCGATGCGAGCACGCATGGAGAGTTCGGCGATTAGTGATTGCTATCCGGCTTGCCGTTGAGCACGCGCTGCAAATCAGTATGAGAAACTTCACCGTTATTACGCGGCCGCGGGTCGGGCTGCATTTCCGGGCGACGATGCTCGCCACGGGGCGCCGGAGTGCCGATTCGGGGCTCTGCGGCGGCCGGAGCCGGTGCGGGATTGCCGGTGCGCGCTTCCTTGGCCGCGCGTTTTTCGCGCAAGATGTCCGCAGGCGAACGGATAGCGCTTGCTTCCGGGCGGGCGGCGGTAATAGCGGCGCGGAGCGCGCTTCGCTGCGCGTCTCCCTGCACGATGCGTGCGGGGGTTGATTGCTGCTGAGTATCGGACGAGACTGGCCGCGGAGCATCTTGGCGGCGCGGCGCATCAAACCGCGGAGTATTCGGAGCACTCGGTGCACCGGAGGCGCTCGGACGAGGAGCCCCGGCTCGCGGCGCATCCTGGCGCGCCGGAAAACGGCGGTCGCGGCTGAAGTTGCCGTTCCCGTTACCTACGTTTCCGCTTTTTGCCGGCATCGCAAAATCTTGTTGACGTTTGGTGACGATTGCCTCCATTTCCGAGCGCGGTCGCGTAAAGAATTCGCGAGAATTGCGAACGCAGTCGTCACGGTACGAAACGGGCGGCGGGTCGATGGGAGGAATGGTCTCGGCGGAAAACGGCGCCGAGCCCACGCCGTCTATCATGAGCGTGAGATAAATCTGTCCCAGTCCGAGCTGCACCAAATCTTGCGCCATAAAGGTCGGCTCGAACACTACCTTCAGTATTTCCGCATCAAACGGGCCGACACGAAAACAAATGAGCGTGCCCACGTTGCCGAAGACCGCATCGCGCACTTCTTCTTCCATTTGCTCGATGTACTGGTTGGCCAGCGTGAGCGCGAGTTTGTATTTGCGCGATTCGGAGAGAATGTCGGCAAACGCCTCGTTCATCATCGACTGGAATTCGTCGACGTAGAAATAGCAGCGCGGGAGTTGTGCCATGCGCGCGGCGGGCTCGTCGGCACGCGACATGGCCGCAAGGTAGATCTTGACGACGAGCATGGAGCCGAGAAGTGCGGCGTTGGTCTCCCCCATTCTTCCTTTCGAGAGGTTGACGATAAAAATCTTTTTTTCGTCCATCATCTTGCGCAAATCAAATGAAGATTTTGCCTGCCCGATTATGTTGCGGATAAGCGGATTGGAGGTGAACTGGCCGATTTTGTTTTGGATGGCGGGCGTCGCCTCGCGTGTGTACGTGTCGGTGAAGCTCGCAAATTCTTCCGTCCAGAATCCTTTCACGATGGGGTCGGTGATTTTTTCCACCACCGCAGCGCGGAATGCTTTGTTGGTGAGCATGCGATTCACGTCTAGAAGTGTGGAGTCGGGATACTCCAAAAGCGCGAGCAAGGTATTCGACAAGATGTACTCCATTCGGGCGCTCCACGCGTCGACCCAAATGCGCTTCAGTGCGCCCACAAGTCCCGAGACGACCAGGTGGCGTTTGTCGTACCCGACGTCTTCCATGACGTTGAAGCCCATCGGGAAGTCGGTGTCGAAGGGCGCGAAATAGACGACGTCTTTGATGCGCTCGTGCGGCACGAAATCGAGCAATTTTTCCGCCGTGCTTCCGTGCGGGTCTATAAAGGCGATGCCTTCGCCGTTTTGAATGTCTTGAATCGCCATGTTCTCCAACATGGTCGATTTACCCATACCGGTCTTTCCGATGACGTACACGTGCTTGCCGCGGTCTTCGGCGCGTATGCCGAACATCTCACGCTTTCCGCGTGTGTGCGTGGCCGCGAAATACGTGATGCGGCGATTCGGATCCCCGTGATCGGGATGCATCAGCAAATTATAGCCTAGCGGAGCGAGAGGAGCGAGAACTTGTTCGCGCTTCCGAGCGAGCGACGGCTAAACGAGCGGAGCGAGTATATCAGAAATGGCTCTGTTGCTCGGCGGCTACTGGTACTGGATGTAGACGGGAGAGGGCGTAAGGTTGAGTACTTCGCGCGGGGTCATCAGCGCTTTGACGGGTTCCTGCAGGTCGTTCTTGTAGAAGAGCTTGAAACCCGTGAACTGCACAGGCTCCGCAGCGACAACTGAATTGTATGTATTTACCTTCTTCGCCGGAAATCCCCAACCGTCCATATCTATCACGACCTGCACTTCCGGAAGCGGCGCGATTTGCTTGTAGTGCGTCACCATCTCTTCGGTGAAGCGGTGGATGACGAGGATCTTCGGCGGGATGTGGTTGCCCTTCACCAGGCCGGCTAGGAAATTGATTGCATAATTAATGTCGGCGGCGTCGAAGCTCCCGATAACGGTGCCGGGTTTCGCGCCTCCGTGCATCGCGAATTCCGGATCAATACCGAGGTGCACATTCGGCATCGCGAGATATTTTACATACATCGGCAGTTCTTTTTGCAGCGTCGAGAGGCCGACTTGGAAATCGATAAAGACAGCGCCGTGTATCTTTGCGGCAATCGCGAGTGCCTTGTCTATCTGGTCGTCGGGCATGCGCGCGAGGTAGAGACCACTCTTCGTCGGGGAAGCTTGCGCCGTCTCGACGATGTAGTGGATGGCGGGAATAACGGGAGTATTCGGGTCGGCCTTTTCCCACGCTGCGGTCGTTGACGCCAGTTTTGCGAGCATCACATCCTCCGGATACTGCCCCAAGACGCCCATGCCTTTGGAATAAAAGTTGCCGTAGTACGCGACGATGCGATTGAACGGCAGGAGCGCGCCGGCATTCGGATACACCCTTCGCACGGGCCAGAGCGGCCGCGGAGTTTTGGTCGTGGTCGCGTTGCCCATCGCGTCGAGGGGCGTCGTGGTCCCATGCAAAAATGCCGCATACCATGGGCTTGAGATGTCGACGTGCGAGAGAGCGAGGAGGCGCTTGTCGTACTCGACTTTGTCCAGGACCGGAGCGGGGCGCGACGGCGTACTGCTCGCAAAATCGCTGCGGCTGAAACTCATGCCCGGCGAGCCGAACGTCGCTGCTGAAGCAATACCCGCCGCGACCACCGCGGCAGACAGCGCAAAAAGCCCGGCGTTAGTTCCCATTCGTTTCCGCATGCGAGCCGCCCGCCTGCGCAGGCTGGTTCTCCGTGTAGGTACTCTTGTGTTTCCAGTGCTCCGTCTCATCCGCGTAGCCTAAGCGATAGCGCACGAGTATCCCAAGCCCGATGACGAGCAGCCCGGCAAGAAAAAAGAAAACGGTGTCCCAGCTCGCGGGAAATCCCAAAAAAGGAAGCAGCGCAACAAATGCGCCTGTGAGCATAAGTACCGCATCGAGTGTCATATGACGCAGTATATCACGCGGAGTTTTCCACAATAACAACGAACTCGCCCCGTACCTTCTTTCCTTTCTCAAGCGTGGTCGAGAGCTCGGAGGGAGTGCCGACGAGGATTTCTTCATGGATTTTTGTGAGTTCGCGCCCGATGGTGACGCGGGATTTTGGGGCGACCGCGTGCAATTCTTTCAGAAATTTCAGAATGCGGTGCGGAGATTCGTAGAGGACGACGGGAATGTCGCTCGTTGCAAGATTCTTCACGAAGGTCTGTCTCCCCTTTTTGTGCGGCGGGAATCCGAGAAAAATGAATTCTTGCGCGTCGAGTCCCGCAATAGAGAGCGCGGCGGTGAGAGCTGAGGCGCCCGGTATTGCATCTATCTTTGCCTCCGGCAAGCGTTCGCGCACCGCCTTCACCAATCGTGAGCCGGGATCGGAAATACCCGGCGTGCCGGCGTCGGTCACGTAACAAATGTGCTCCCCCGCTTCAAGACGCGCGATTACCTCGCCCGTCTTTTTTGCCTCGGTCGCAGCATCCAGGCGAAACACCGATTTTCGGAGCCCGTAATGGTTCAAAAGCTTCAGTATTTCCCTCGTATCCTCGGCATAAATGACGGTGCATTCCTTGAGATTCCAGAGCGCCCGGAAGGTCAAGTCCCCCATATTGCCTATGGGAGTGGCGACTATCGACAGCTTGCCGGCAGCGGACATGCGGTGACGCTACCACCAAACGATTCAGTCCGCTATCTGTTCGGCAACTTTATAAATATCGCCGGCGCCCATGGTTATGATGAGCGCGTTTTCCGGCTCTTCGAGCAGTCGCTCACGTATCTCGTCGAGTGAATCAAATGCTTCGGCTCGTGCACCGAGTTTGCGCGAGGCTTCGGCAAGCACGTGATTGGAAACCGACGGGTCGGGTTCTTCGCGCGCAGCGTAGATGGGTGCGACAAGTGCGAAATCGGCGGTCGCGAGAGAAGCGGCAAATTCTTGCAGCAGGCTTTTCGTACGACTGTAGAGATGTGGGTGGAAGGCGACAACGATTTTCTTATCGGGGTATTCTTCTCGTGCTGCCTCGACGGTGACACGGATGGCGGTCGGATGGTGCGCGTAATCGTCGAAGACGAGCGCCCCGCTCGGAGTCTCTCCTTTGTATTCAAAGCGGCGCCACGAACCTTTGAAATTCATGAGCGCACGGTCGATGTACTCTTCCTGCAGGTGCGGGAACGCGGCGCGCGCCGCCGCTTTGGCGGCGCGCGCATTCGCACGATTGAATTCGCCCAATTGTTTCAGTGCCGGCACCGTTTGCGTCGTGTAATCAATGATGGGTGCCATGGCTTCCGAAATAGCTCCTGCGATAACGGGATCGTACGGATTCGTCACGATGACCCCGTTGGCCGGGACGCGCCGCGCTGCTTTACGGAAGGTGGCCTGCAGCGCCTCGAGATTTGGAAAATAATCGGTGTGGTCGAGCTCGATATTCGTGATGACCAATATTTGCGGCGCGAGTTTCAAAAGATGGTCGCGGTATTCGCACGCCTCGATGATGAACAAATCCTCGCGCCCCGCGAGAAAGTTCGATTCAAAATCCTGCACAATGGAGCCCACGATTGCAGTCGGTTCTTTATCGGTATCGCGCAATATCTTCGCGAGCATGCCGGTCGTCGTCGTTTTCCCGTGCGTACCAGATACCGCGATAGTGCGCGCATCGCGGGAGACTTCGCCGAGTGCTTCGAAGTATGAGAGATTTGGAATTCTCATTTCCTTCGCGCGCACCCGCTCTACATTTGTCTCCGGCACAGCGTCTGAGTAGATAAGAAGCTCGGTGTCGGCGGGAATATTGCATTGATCGTGTCCGATGACGACCGGAATTCCCTTTTGCGCCAGCATCGTTGTGACCGGCGATTCTTCCCGGTCAGTGCCTCCCACGCGCTTATTCTGGTGCTTCAAAAGCTGCGCCAAAGCCGACATCCCTATTCCCCCAATCCCCACCATATATATGGAATCCGGAATTCGCATGCGCCCAGTATACATCTCGCTTCTGAGCCAAAAAATCATCCTCAGTTATCCACTTGCCGACAACTATACCTATGCGACGATTGTTATGAACGGCGATTCATCTGGAATCGAGGCGTTCGTGTTCTCTCACATACGAGGTTACGCATGGATGATAAGAAACGGGTAGTGGATGAGTTGGCGCGCGAATTTCCAAGCATTCCACGAGAAGAAGTAGAAGCGATGTATACCTGTGCCATCGAGGAATTTCAAGGAGCACGGGTCAGGACCTACGTCCCCATCTTTGCACAGAGAAGGGCTCGAGCAGCGTTGCGGAATATACGACGCCAAAGGTCTCACTAGCCCTGCTTCTAACGCCTCTCCCGGCAGTCGGGGGTGGCACATTTTTTTATATGACTGTTGCAAAAAGACGAACAAGGGTACAATGCTCGCATAAAACGCGAACCGAAAAAATCGAAATTTAATTTCGACATATTGAAAGCGGAGGCGACGAGCCAAGACGCGCGCGTGCGCAAAAGCATTTTTATCGAATACTTCGAGCGTTTCCAGGAATTCCCCTCCTACCTCTTCGACAACGACAACGGCATCGACGTCCGTCTCTCGCAAACCATTGCAGACCTCCAGAAAGACCCGGAGACGAGCGAAACGATGCACAAGGGTATCGCGAATCTCCTCGCCAGGCTCCCCTCGCAAACCGATTCTCCGCAAATGGCCTAGGTCAGCACTTCCAGCGAATACTTCTCACCGGCAAAGAGTTGTTTTGCGAGTGCGCGAAATGTTTCCGAATCTTTGCTGATGAGGAATCGCAATGTCGAATCGCCGGCTTCCTGCGGCCAGAATTGACGGCGTGCCCTATCGGCAACGACTGATGCCGGGTCGAACAGCGGAACGTCGCCTAAAACTTTTTGAAACGCCGCGAGCGCGAGCGGATAGTGCGTGCACGCGAGAATAAGAATGTCGTCTTTCTTGAGCGATACTTGTACGAAAGCTTCTCTGATGATGCGTTCGATTTCTTGCTCCTCCGCACCCCGCTCGATTGCACCCGCGAGCTCTTTGATAGCGACACATTCGATATCCTTCCCAATCATGCGAAATGCGTTTTGATAAATTTCCGAACTAATCGTCGCGGGCGTGGCGCATAGTACGAGCCGCGCCGTCGAGCCTTTGAAATACGCAACGGTGGGTCCCACCATCTCGATGAGCGCTTGGGGCGCGATGGAAAGCGCGTCAAAAAGCGAGACGGCGAGCGATGCGGACACGCTATTACATGCGCTCACGATTCGCTCCGCACCGTGCTCTTGCAGAAGCTTGAATCCCGCGATGGTCAGCTCGGTCAATTCTTCGCGCGAACGCGTACCGTAGGGAGCATTTTTGGTATCGCCGAAGTACACGATGTCAGCCGAAGGAAGGCGCTCGCGGAGCGCGCGCAAGACCGTGAGCCCGCCGACGCCGGAATCAAAAACGCCTATCATAGGGCCCGCACAAGTCGTAGAAACTCATCGTTACGCTCGTACTCATTCTTGAACATGCCGAACGATGCAAAGGCGGGAGAAAAGAGTATCGTCCCCTTTCCTCCTTTTTTACCCTTTTGTCCCATTGCTTCCGCGACGGCACTTTCTAAATCTTCCGTCCCCTCAAACGGAACGCCGGCAGTTGTAAGTTCACTCGCCAGTCTTTCCGAACCTTGGTATTTCGGATGCGTGAGAAGAATAACGTGCGAAACCCTGTTTTTTATTTCCGAAACCAAATCTTCAAGCGGGAGATTTTTCTCCGAGCCGCCGATGATGAGCGTGATGTTTTCTCCAAGCGCGCGAAGTGCCGCGAGGGTCGCTTCCGGAGTCGTCGCATTGTTGTCGTTGTAGATTTTTACACCATCCACCTCGCGCACGAATTGCAAACGTCCTTCCACGCCCTCGAACGATTCAAGCCCAAGTCTTATTTGTTCATCCGACAATCCGAGTCGGCGAAGTGCCGCGGCGGCGAATGCGGCATTCTCTCGGTTGTGTATACCGGGTATGAACAAGTTCCAGTCGTCGGGAATTGCGTCGGGAATGCGCGGCGCGACCGGAGGTCGCGCCGCCTGGACTTTCTCAAGAACACTAGCGCCGACAAATAACGAATCGCCGGGTTTTTGGTATCTAAAAATATTCGCCTTGTCCGAAAAATACGTATCCATGTCGGAATAGTAATTTTGATGGTCGGGCATCAGGTTGGTAAAAACGCCGATATGCGGACTTATTTTGAGATCACCGAATCCCTGCAGTTGCCACGAATCGAGTTCTAGAACCGCGATGTCCCCCGCCTCAACTTCCGGAAGCATCGCAAGCGTCGAAACGCCGCGAACATTGCCGCCGAGGAGTGCACGCTTTCCCGCTTTTTGCAGAACGTGAAATATCATATGCGCGACGGTCGACTTGCCGCGAGTGCCGGTGACACCGACAATCTCCGCGCCAGTCTCCATCGCATGCTTGGCAAACAATGCAGTCGACATGGTCACGGGTATGTGCGCCGCGCGCGCGGCCGCTATCTCTCTTGAGTCGAGCGGTACGCCCGCCGCTTTGATGACCATGTCGCAATTCGTAAAATCGTTTATGTCGTGCCCGCCGAGATGAAAAGTGATGTTGGAATGTTTCTGTAGTTTGGCGACAGATTCCGCGAGGTCTGCTTCTGTCTTGGTATCGGTCGCAACAATATCCGCGCCACAGGTTGCCAAAAATTCCACGTCGCCCACCCCGCGACCAAGAAGGCCAAGCCCGAGCACTGTGATTTTTTTTCCCTTGAACGGGTCACAATATCCTTTCATCAAGCCACTATATCACTTTACATCTCCGGACACTGTTCTGTAATCGTTTGTGCACATTGCATGCGCGCGACATGGGAATACAATCACCATCCACGGTTGATTGTGGAAGTGGAGTTGCATTCTCCCACTGTGCCGCAACGGTAACGCCCAAGAAGAAATTCTTGCGGACGAGTCCGGTCTTCGATCAAACGGTTATCCCGAGCAGGAGAAGCGCCGCATACGGCGCAGACGAAATCTCTCCGCTTGGGCGGAGTTTTTTATTTCCATGTCATACCAAAAATATTCTCTGTACCTCATCGCGACGGCAGTGCTCGCCGGCGTGATGTTCTATTCGTTTTTTTCTTCGACACACGAAACACTTCTCAAGACGACTCCTGCTCCGGTCGCGACAACTACGGTTTCGACTGCAACCTCTGCCACTGCAACGCTATCCGTCGAAGGCAAGACGTACCGAGCACCGATACAAACCGGCGAGACGGTGCTCGAGCTTATGCGCAATCTCGCGCCACAAGGATTCACCTTTACCGGACGCGAATATCCGAGCCTCGGATTTTTCATTGACTCCATCAACGGCAAGAAAAGCAGCGGCGGCATGTACTGGTTCCTCTACGTCAACAGCACGTCCTCCAAGACGGGTGCCTCCCAAACTAAACTTCACGCGGGCGACAGCATCGAGTGGAGATTTAAAAATAGCGAATAAAAAAATATGAGCGTGCGCACGCTTTCCGTTTTTCTCGGCCTTTTACTCACCTTCGGCCTCCCGGTTTACGCGGACACGATTGTGTCAGTGAGTGTCCCCGACCATTGCACCGTCACAGACACGGACAGTGTCTCTCACAGCTATTCGGGAGGATATTTCGGCATCTGTGCTCTGCAAACAGCCGTCAATTCCGGGAGTATATCCGGAGTGTTATTCTCCAACGCCTTCCCTGCCTTCGGACTATTCGTCACGTCGGTAGGGGGCGTGGCCGCGGACCAGAGCAGTCAATACTGGGCGCTGTATCAGAACGGAGCCTTCGCGAGTCTTGGACTCAGCCAACTCCCGGTCGCGGTCGGCGACACGGTAACACTTGAGCTCCACAATTTCTCAGAAGAGTTTCTCGGCTCGCGATTCACGCTCAATATCTCATCGCTGATAAGTACCGCCCCCTCACCGACGCCCGTAGTTTCGAGCGGTAGCGGAGGATTAACGCTGCACGACCCGTTTACTGTGCCGCTCGCGGTCAACTACCTCGGCACCATGGAGAAAAGTGACGGCTCGTTCGGCTCGGCGCTACTCGATGACTGGGCCGCGATCATGACGGGCACGGGAGCGGCCGGGGATATACAAAAACGCCTCATCGGCTATTTTTCGGTGCGTCCGCCGGCACTCACCAGCGTGACCGATTTCGAGCGGCACGCGATGGCGCTCGAAGCACTTGGAGTAAATCCGTACAACGGGACACCGGTCGATTACATTACACCGATTGTAAAAGCATTCGACGGTACACAAATCGGAGAGTCGTCGCTCATCAACGACGACATCTTCGCACTCTTCCCGCTCCTGCATGCGGGCTACACTGCGAGCGACGACATCATACAAAAGACAGTAGCGTTCATCCTTGCCGGGCAGCAAAAAAGCGGCTCGTGGGCAGACAGCGTCGACATCACCGCTGCCGCAATTCAGGCGCTTGAGACGGTGCGCTCGCTTCCGGGCACTGACGCGGCCGTCCGAAAAGCGGCGCAATATCTTCACGCACAACAGGCAACCGACGGCGGCTTTGGCAACAGTCAGGCGACAAGCTGGGTCTTGCAAGCCGTTTCTTCGCTCGGAGAGAGTGTCTACGATTGGAATGCGGGCATCTACCAGATGCCCGACTATTACCTCGCTACAAAGCAATATTCAGACGGCGGCGTAGAGCCGCAGAGCTCAGACATGCAGACGCGAGTGTGGGCAACGGCTTACGCTATCCCGGCAGCGCTCGCAAAACCGTGGGATACGCTGCTTCAGAGTTTTCCGAAACCGGTCCCTGCCCCCGCTCCGGAAGTTGCTACTACTACTTCGGTGACAACTTCGACTGAGACAACACAAACAAACATCGCAGCTCAATTACCGACTCAGCAAATAAACGATGTTGTCCTTCCTGCAGAACCTGCACCGGAGGCCGCCACAACGACCAAACTGTCTCAAACAGCCGCTGCAGCAGCCACGCAAACAACTCCCGCGTGGGACAAAAAAATGTGGCTGTGGTTCTTCGGCCTACTCCTAATTTTTTTCCTAACGTACTTCTTGAATCGCAAGAAGTAGCCGTTACTTTTTCTTTCGCGCGGCCTTAAAGAGTGGGTAGTACATATCTTCCTCGGCCGGAATTTGCACTTCCGCTTTGTTGACCTTGTCGACGAATTCGACGAGGCGCGCCTGCCTGCCGGTAGGCAGGTCCTCGATGACGGCCAGCGGCTGCTGCTCATTTCCCTCTCCCATCACAAGCGTCGCTGCCGTTGCAAGTGAATCGGCCACGTCGGTCATCGTCACTTTGAGTTTGCGACCAAAGATGTCGCCTTCACCCCGATAGTCGCGGACACCCTTGAAGCCTGCGTAACCTACCGCCATGCCCGTCACGCCCGCGCGCATCGGTGAGATGCGACTGTCAGTAATGATGATGCCGAGCTTCTTTATTTTGTAATTTTGCAAAAGACTAGAACGTAGTTTTTGTGCCGATGCGAACGAATCCTTCGGAAGCAATACTAGTTTCCCATCTGCGTTCGAATCATCAATCCCCGCATTCACCAAAAGCGCACCGTCCTTTTCCGTCCACCACCACTCCGGGTGCGTTTGCAGCGCCCATGAGCTTTCCCTCCGAATGAGCGCCTCCTTTTCTTTTGCGTTGCGAACGACGGCAGTCCGGCCTTCTGCAAGCGCGACAATCTTAGACGTTACTGCAAGCAACGAACCTTCTTTCAATTTCGGAATGGCTGCTTTTATAAACGACGCGAGATCATTCCCTTCTCGAAAGATGCGGGTCTTGATGGCTCGAACCTCCATGGCTCTATTTGCCTCGCAACAGCTTCAGGCCGAGATACGAAAGTGGGGTGTAGAGGAGTCCCATTGCTACTTTGAAGAGCCACCAGGTAATGATGATACGAAGCAGCACGTCGTTGGGGTACACGCCGTAAAAGGCGATGACCATAAAAAGCACGGAGTCGAGGAGCTGCGACCATACATTCGAGATGAGCGAACGGAGCCAAAAGAATTTCTCTCCGATCTTCTCGCGCACGAGAAAAAACGCATACACATCCTGGAATTCAGAGACCGCAAAGGCGACGAGGCTCGCGATAGCGATGCGGATAGATACGCCAAAGATCTGCTCATAACTCTCCTTTGCCCAAAGACCTGCCGCATCCCACGGCAACGACATCGAAATGAGGGAGTACACGAGAAAAAGAAATGTCGCAAAAAAACCGCACCGCACGAAAAAACGCGCCATTCGTTTGCCGTACACCTCTCCGATCACGTCTGTTGTGAGAAAAACGAAGGGAATGGAGAACACGGCGACCGATACATGGAGACCGAGGATAAAGGGCGCTATCTTGAGACCGAGCGTGTTGGCCGCAAAAAGCGATGCGAGATAGAGCGTGAGTGCAACAAGAATTTTCCGCACGTTTTTTTCGGAAAGATTCTCCATGGAAGGCCGCATTGTACATGAAGCGCGCGGGAAGCGCTACAATAGTCATATGCGCTGCATCGCCATCGCCGCCGTCACGATAGACGGTAAAATAGCCCTGGATTCCGGCCATTTTTCGGATTGGACTTCGCCGGAAGACAAGGATTTCCTCCACGAGATGCTCGATAAGTCCGACGTCGTCGTGGTCGGCAACAACACCTACAAGACTGCAATCGAACCCCTATCGAAACGAAATTGCATCGTCTTTACCTCCTCAGTCGCGGAGCTTGAACGAAAGAGCGACAAACTCTTGTTCGCCAACCCCGCGACCGTCGATGTGAAAACACTTCTTAAGGAATACAAAACTGTCGCCATTCTCGGCGGCATGAAAACCTATACTTACTTCCTGCAGCATGATTTACTCGACGAACTCTACCTCACCATCGAGCCCGTCATCTTCGGCCGCGGATTAAACCTGTTTGAAACGGCGGAGAACGTCAACGCACGTTTCAAACTCGAATCAACCAAAGAACTGAACAAAAACGGTACATTACTTCTGCACTATATAAAATAAGTGCTTACCGCCCTCGGAATTTGTCGAAAATATACGCGCTGATGGCTACCACACAGCTCACGGCAAACCATGCATGTATTGCAGTCACAATCGTTGCGCTTACGAAAGCCAGAAAGAAAATCACCAACAGCGTTGCAAAAATACTGAGCACGAGCGAAGTATCTGCAATCGTTGCCACGACAGACGATGTATTGCGCACGATAATGCCAAAAAGAATAAGGCCGATTCCGATGATGATTCCTCCGATAGATGCAACAAACGGGATTTCGGCATCGGCTTGCGATCCAAACATCAGCGCAATCATCACATTAAAAAAAGCGAGAGCCGAAATTGCCGTCAATGCCAATCCTATGTACCTGATCTTTTGTACCGTGCTGTTCCTCATGAAAATATTCTAACACTGTGGGTGCGGGGAGACTCGAACTCCCATGTGCCGCGGGAGAGACTCGAACTCTCAATCCCTTGCGAGAACTAGCTTCTGAAGCTAGCGTGTCTACCAGTTTCACCACCGCGGCGTTGCTCGATTATGCGCATAGATTGGCTTATTTTCAAATGTTTTCTACGAAGGCAGGGAACGCCTTTTTTGTAGTACATTCCAGCGCAAATTCGCACTGCCTCCTTCTTTGCGTATTTTAACTGCACATATGGCAATCGACTCAAATCAAGATGCCCTTTTACCTTCGCCTCCCTCTCTAGCCTATTTCGTAACCACTGAATATAGCTGAGACTAGCTGAAGCGAACGAAATATAAAAGCGAAAACTTTTCTTGAAAACAGAATCATAAAAAGAATAGCTACAACCGTCACCATCGAAATACCCCCTGAGGAAATCAAAGAAATACTCCTCAGGAATCGAGACCGATTTAATAGTTTTCGACTTCGCCGGCGACAATCCGATACTCATCAAAAAACGATAAAAAAGTACGTCGCTAAATTGCACATGGTAAGCCATATTTCCAATGCCTGAGTACTTTTTACTTACTTTAGTTTTAATACCAAGACATTCTTTGAATAGGATGACTTGTGCTTTATCGACCGAGGTCAGGTCAATATGTCGTCCGTCTTTTGACAGGCATCCATCTGCCGTCAGCAGGCCTATGGCATATGCAAATTCTAATGACCATCTGATCCGCACGGCTCCTTTCGGCTTCGACCCCGGCTTCATGTGCTAAGTATAATATCTGAATCATATAGCGTATACCAATTTATCCACACGCGACTGCCTGAATCTCCCCGCACCCACAAGAAGGCTCGCAGCACGATGGTACGATTCAGGGATGCAATTGCGCGAACGGGAAATCGGACGCGGGGAGATTTTGCACGCGCTCGTGTGCGCGCTCATCATCGGCACCGCTATTGCGGGTTATTTTTTTATCGACAAAACGACGAATAAGGAGACCTACCGCGTGCTGATGCAGCGAGTGCAGTCGTTTGCCGTCCTTTTCGACCCGGCAGAGGT
>CALRIB010000016.1 GCA_943359705.1 Candidatus Nomurabacteria bacterium
GCCCGGGAGAGACGACCGCGGAATACCTCGGCAACATCATCACGCGCATCACGCTCGTCGGGGCGCTCTTCCTCGGCATCCTTGCGGTCTTACCGATCATTTTGCAGGGCATCACCGGCATCACCGCACTCACCATCGGCGGCACCGCACTCCTCATCGTCGTTTCGGTCGTACTTGATGTCGTGAAAAAGATTGACGCGCAGACCTCGATACGCGAATATTAGCCCCATTATGGCGCGCGATGTTGTTGTGATAGCCGGACCGACCGGCAGCGGCGAAACTACCATCACCAACGAGATCGTGAGCCTCTTCCCGACGCGCATCAGGAGGCTTGTGACTGCGACGACTCGTCCGCCTCGCAGCGGCGAGAAGAACGGTCTCGACTACTACTTTTTCAGCAAAGAAGAATTCGAGGAGGAGAAAGCGGCGGGGAATATTCCTGAGTCGACCTACATCGAGAATCGCGACACATACTACGGCACCTACGCTCCCGACTTGGAGCGAAAGATACGCGAGGGATACATTGTGGTCATCAATCCCGATATCGTCGGCGCGCGCTACTACAAAGAAAAGTACAACGCAGCCTGCATTTTTATCGCTCCGGAGAGTATCGACTCGCTCGAGCACCGTATCCGCGAGCGCAATCCTGAACTTTCAAACGAGGAAATTGCGAAGCGACGAGCCAATGCGGAGGCGGAGATAAAGAATGAGCAATCCTTTTATGATTACACGGTCGTGAACGCCGACGGGAAATTAAAACAAGCGGTGGATGAAATCGTGGCCATTCTCAAGAAAGAGGGATACAATCTTGAATAATATGAATCCGATTACCGTTCTCTTTTTCGGGCCCCAGGGCGCAGGCAAGGGCACCCAGGTGAAACTCTTGATCGAGGAATTACAGAAGCGTTCTCCTCGCGGCGTTATTCATATTGATATGGGTCAGCTCTTGCGCGATATGATTGCGCGCGGCGGTTACACGGCCGAGCTCACCAACGAGATCGTGGGAGTGGGGAAGCGTATGCCGGATTTTATGCCCATCTATCTCACGACTGACGCCATTGTGCGGAAGTTCTCCGGAGAAGAACACATCATTGCCGACGGTCTCGCTCGCGGACCCGACCAGACGCGCGGTTGGGATGACGCGATGGTGTTCTATAAGCGACCCGACTACCAAATTATCGCGCTCGAACTATCCGAAGCGGACAGCATCAAGCGCCTGCTTGCGCGAGGGAGAAGCGACGACACCGAGGACGCTATCAAGAAGCGCCTCTCCTGGCACAAGGCGGAAGTCGAGCCGCAGCTCGAATACATGCAAAGTCAGGGTCGGACCATCCACCGCGTGGACGGCGCACGCGATATTCAAGTCATACACGAAGACATTAAGAAGCGTCTCGGACTGACATGATAGCGAAGACCAAAGAAGAACTCGAAATTTTGCGCGAAGGAGGGCGCCGACTCGCGCGCCATGTGCGCGAGCTCTCAAAAATGCTAAAGCCCGGTATGACCGGGGTTGAACTCGAAAAAGCCGCACGCGAAATGGTGGCCAAAGACGGCGACGAGCTGGCCTTTTACAACTACAAGACGAAGCGCGACACACACGGTTATCCGTCCGGCCTTTGCTTGTCGGTCAACGATGTCATCGTACATTCTCCGGCCGGTCAGAATGGTGTCGTTATCGCAGAAGGGGATGTCGTATGTCTCGACTTCGGCATCAAGCACCGCGGACTTTTTACCGACCACGCAGCTACTGTCATCGCAGGCAAACCGCAGAATGAAGCCGACGAGATGCTCGTGAAAGGCACGTACGAAGCGCTTGCTGCGGGGATTGCCGAGGCGATAATCGGCAACACGACCGGCGATATCGGCTATGCAGTCGAGCAGGTTGCCGACAAATATCATTTCGGCTATCCGCGCAATCTCTCCGGTCACGGTGTCGGCAAGGCAGTGCACGAAGAGCCGCATGTGCCGAATTTCGGCGAGCCGGGACGAGGAGAAAAGTTAGTCGAAGGCCTGGTCATCGCCATCGAGCCGATGATGACGCTCGGAAGTGGCGAACTTTTTATCGACAAAGACGGTCACTCCTATCGCACCAAAGACGGTTCTCGCTCCGCTCACGCCGAGTGTACGGTGCTCGTCACGAAAAAAGGTCCTGAGATTTTGACAAAATAATAGAGTACACTGTCGGCATGAATGTCGACGTTCTCTTAGTTGGCGGAGGAGGGAGAGAGCACGCGCTCGCGTGGAAATTGAAGCAATCGCCTCGAATCGGGAAGCTGTATATTGCGCCGGGTAACGGCGGCACGCAGAATTTGGGCGAGAATGTGCCCATCGGCGTGATGGAATTCGAGAAATTGGCTGATTTCGCGACAGAGAAAAAGGTACATCTTACGATAGTCGGTCCCGATGACCCGTTCGTCGGCGGCATCGTCGATGTATTCAAACAACGCGGATTGCGCGTATGGGGACCGAGCAAGGCAGCCGCGCAAATAGAGGGCTCAAAAGCGTTCTCGAAACAGCTGATGCGTGATGCGGGCATTCCGACCGCTGATTTTTCAGTGTTCACCAACTATGACGAGGCGTTTCGCTATGTGCAGGACAAGGGAGTACCCATCGTCATCAAGGCGAGCGGGCTCGCGCTCGGGAAAGGTGTCTACGTCTGCCAGACACTCGAAGAAGCAGCGCAAGCGCTCAAGGAGATGATGCTCGACCGTATTTTTAAGGATTCGGGCACACAGGTGGTCATTGAGGAATTTTTGGATGGGCCGGAAATTTCTATTCATGCGATTTCAGACGGCAGGACATACAAACTGTTTCCTCCCACCCAAGACCACAAACGCGCGCTTGACGGAGATGCGGGGAAAAATACCGGCGGGATGGGTGTTATCGGCCCGCTTCCGTTTGTCAGCGACGCACAAATGAGCGATATCGACGATCGTATTGTGAAGACGACGTTCGATGCTTTGAACGCGAAGGGGATACAGTTCTCCGGCCTGCTCTATCCGGGTCTCAAAATGAGTTCGCGCGGGGTGAAAGTATTGGAATACAATGCGCGTTTCGGCGACCCTGAGACGCAGGTCTACATGCGTCTCCTGAAGACCGATATCTTGGATATTTTTGAGGCGTGTGTTGACGGCACCCTGGAAAAGCAGCCCATCGAATGGAATTCCGGATTTGCGGCGAACATCGTACTGGCCTCAGGCGGATACCCCGACGAGTACAAAAAAGGATTGCCCATCACCGGCATTGAGGATGCCGAAAAAGTACCCGGCGTTATCGTATTTCACGCCGGCACCACCTTCGACGGCGCCCTCAAAACCTCCGGCGGACGCGTACTCGGCGTCTCTGCGGTAGGTACGACGCTGAAAGAAGCCCTCGACCGAGCATATGAAGCCGTCGCTAAAATCCATTTCGAGGGGATGCAGTTTCGCCGCGATATCGGTGCCAAAGCGCTCGCCGCTTGACCCCCTAAGGTTTCCAGAATATTGTCTCGTAACGTCATTGCAACAGAAGGAGTCGACCAATGACAGAGGCAAGGCATGTTCTTATCGTACCGGGCGCCCTCGGGGTGCACGAATATCATGCAACGGACGGTGTAACGTCCGCCAACGAACAACATCTCGCGCTGGAGGGGATGCCAGCCGAGCGATGGCTCGACCATACGCATTACGGCTCGATCGTCGTCCGAAAAGTCCCGAAGGGATTCCGGACTTTCGTTGTCCGTGCTGCGCACCGTGCACACATCACAAACGTGAATCTGAGCGGATGGCGTGAACAGCACTTCCCGGTGTTCGCGTTCGAACAGTTCGGGGAATTCCCACCCTCGGTTTTGTTCACAACAGCTGACCGGGTAGACGTTCTCCGCGAAGTGTGCGGAGCGCAGTTCGATACGCTGTTCGAAGTCAGGCAAGTTCCCGATGTGCGCGTGACGGGTTTCAAACCATAGCCGCCTAGGAGGAGCAGATGAAGTCTACGACTTCGCGCCTCCGGGCGGCTCTTTCCTTTTGTGCGCTATAATTTCAATTGATATGCCGGTCAAAGGAATGGCTGAACGGATCGAAGTGCGCCCGACTGCGGCGGCCATTGCCCCTGCGGCGGAAAAATTTAAGTCGCCCGAGGATGAATTGAATTATTTGCGCGCGCAGGTGAAAGAAAAAGAGGCGCAAATAGAGGCGGCACCGAACCGCTTTGAGAGTGAACGCATCGCAAAGCGGGAGATTGCCGTCTACCACGAGGTGCCCGCCGCCACTATTTTGCACGAAGCGTACGTGATGCCCGAACACGAGAGTATTCGTCACAAACTGCGCCTCGAGCCCGAGACCCACGATGCGCAAATGGACGGTCTTTTGCAGATAGTGCAGGAGCGTGGGATTAAAAACGCGCTTGCGGTATGCGCGAAGATGAAGAATCCGCATTTGCAGGACGATTTCCACCGCATGCTGACGCGCTATATCGCCGAAGGTTTGCCTGAGACGGGCGGCGCACCCTCGGCAAAAATCCGTCGTGCCCTCGATCTCGTGCTTTTCACCATAGATCCGCAGGCGTTCGGCGAAGATTCGACACGCAGTCGCGATCAGTACCGGCTCGAGATGGTGCTCTCGTCCTCCGAGCAGGTCTATCAGGGGCTTCTCTCGCTCATCGATCCGCACGAAGGTTTTTCTCTTGAAATAGCGGTACCACAAGGGACCGAATCGGCAACGTTATATCTGGCGGTACCTCGTAAAAAAAAGGATTTAGCAGAGCGGCTCATCGCCTCCGTCTTTCCCAATTCACGTATAGAGGAGCAGCGAGGCGACTACAACGTGTTCAGCTACGAGGGCGAATACGCCGCAGCCTATGCGAAGCAGGCGGACAACCCGGCGTTTCCTTTGAAGACACCTGAAATGTTTGAGCAAGATCCGCTGAATCTAGTGCTTGCAGCGTTCGCCAAGATTGCAAAGCACGGCGAAGGAGCTGCGCTCCAGATACTTGTCTCGACCGAAGGGGATAGGTACAACCACCACTACAAAAAAATGATACGGCGCCTTGAGAAAGGCAAGTCGCTTCACCGTGCACTTTCCGTTCCCGAGAGCGCGATCGGCGAAGCACTCTACGACATGGGGCACATGATGCTAAAGTCGAAAAAACAGGTCGAGGACGAGCAGCAACGGCAGTACAGACGAAATGCCGATAAAGTGGTGAGCGAAGAGATAGAGCGGAAAATAAAAAGCCGCGTCGGACCCGCGATCATACGTCTCGTTGCCTCAGCTCCCACCAAGGAGCGCGCGGAAGATATTCTCACCAACCTCATCGCACCGTTCAACCAGTTCGACGACCCGAGAGGTAACAGGCTTATTTTTAAGCGTGTCTCCAACTGGAACATCAATGGCTTTATACGCGACTTTACCTTCCGTATATTCGACTCGGCCTACGCGATGCCGCTCTCGCTCGCGGAGATTACGTCTATGTTCCACTTCACTGCCGAGCGCGTCCATTCCTCGCGCGAACTCAAGCGCAGCTTCGTCAAGCAAGCGCCCGCACCGGTGGAAATGCCGGGAGAAGGCATCGTACTTGGTGTCAATCGTTATGGTGCCGAAGAGAGAGAAGTGCGCTTCGGTGTAGCCGACCGCATGCGCCACGCCTATGTCATCGGACAGACCGGTACGGGAAAGACCGGGCTTTTGAAGAATATGATAATCCAGGACATCAAGAATGGCGACGGTGTCGCCTTCATCGACCCGCACGGCAACGATATCGAGGACATTCTCGCTGCGATACCGCCGGAGCGCCTGAAAGACGTCATCTACTTTGATCCCGCATACACCGACCGGCCGATGGGTCTCAACATGCTCGAATATGACCGTACGAAACCGGAAATGAAAACCTTCGTCGTCGATGAGGTGTACGGTATTTTCCGCAAACTCTACGCCGACGTACCCGAGGCGTTCGGCCCGATGTTTGAACAGTACTACCGCAACGCAGTGCAGCTCGTGATCGAAGACCCCGACTCCGGCAGCACCTTTGTGGAAATCCCGCGCGTCTTTGCCGACACTGCCTTCCGTAATTTGAAACTCTCGCGCTGCAAAAACCCCATCATCGTGCAATTTTGGCGCAAGATCGCCGAGCAAGCGCAGGGCGATCCGAGTCTTGAGAACGTCGCACCGTACATCACTTCGAAGTTTGATGTCTTCCTTACCAACGACATTATGCGTCCGATCGTGTCGCAGGAAAAATCCGCGTTCGATTTCCGCGAAATAATGGACAGCAAGAAGATTTTCCTCGCCAACCTCTCCAAAGGCCGCCTCGGCGAGCGCAACACCTCGCTGCTCGGCCTTATTCTCGTTTCCAAATTCCTCCAAGCCGCGTTCTCGCGCGTCGACAAAAAGGGCGACTTACCTGTCTTCTACCTCTACATCGACGAATTCCAGAACTTCGCGACGCCCTCCATCGGCACCATTCTCTCCGAAGCCCGAAAATACAAACTCTCGCTCATCATCGCGCACCAGTTCATCGCGCAGCTCGACGAAAAGATTCGAGACGCGGTCGTGGGCAACGTCGGCACGAAAGCGTCGTTCCGCGTCGGTGCCACCGATGCTGAATTCCTCGCAAAGCAGTTCGAGCCGACGTTTAGCAAACAAGATCTCGAAAACCTTCCCAATCGTCATGCGGTCTGTGCGCTTCTCGTGAACGGCGTGCCCGCCAGGCCGTTCTCGCTCCAGACGCAAAACCTCCCGCCCTTCGACTTTAGCCAGACACCCGCCGTCAAAGAACTCTCGTACCGTACCTACGGTCGCGATAGGGGAGAAGTCGAAGCGGAAATGCAAAAAAAATTCGACGCGAGCTATGGCGCACCGAAAGCCGACCCGTTTGCCGCATTCGGTGACCTCCCGCCGCTTCCTCCGATGCCGCCCATGCCATCCATGTCTGCGCCAACCCCGGACGCTCCCGCAACCGCTACTCCTGACTCCAACTCCGTATATCAATAGTCGTTCCTGTTATGTCCGATGCAGAGAAGTTGAAGCCAAAACAGCCTGAAAAACAGGGCGGGAAAAACAATGAAGAGATGCGGCCGGGGGTACCAAGACTTACCGTTGGAGATTCAGTACGAGAGGAATATCTGGCACGGGAGGCACGACAAGCGCAAGAACGAGCTGCTCAACAAGAGCACCAGCATAACGCACAGAGGCTTGGCGCTCTCCATCAACAACTCGGGATCAAGGATCCCAACCAGCTGCGTGAAGGGATAATCCAAAAGGCGCTCGCAGAGGGTGGTGCTCGTCTCCACACGTCCGTACCTCGCGATGTGTCGCCTAGCGGAAATTCCGGCTTTCAGAGTCTTGATTCGCGGGTGTCCAATTGGGATGCAGCAGGAGCCACCGTCAGCTCTATAGGCAATCAGTTGAGAGCCCCCGGACGTCATGAGAACGTCGTTCTCGAGAGGGAATTGAATGCGCACGGGCTCGCCGAGATCGTTGATATTCGGCGAAAATTCAAGCCGGGTGTTGAGAATGTCATTGTTCCTGGAAAAAGCGGCTTTCTCGGTATTGGTGGTACACCGAACCGGACTGAGCGTCGACGAACCGGTCGCGACGTGGTGCCGACGCATGCGGAAATGGTTAGCGGGGGAAAAGATGAACCGGCCGTCCGCATAACGTATGTTGCCAACAGCGTGCATCTTGATCGCGATTCAGCAGGATGGAGAGATTATTCCGGCAGACAGGGACAGATGCTCTTGTTCGAGATCGTATTACCGGAATCTGTGGGGAGAGAGGTCGAGAAACAAATTGAATCAGATCCGGGGTTTATCCGTTCTTTGGTTGAGCGATATGCAAAAGAAAAAGTATTGAAAGCTCCTACCGCATGGGAAGCTCCGCAAGGGCAGGGAGATTCTTTGCGTCCTCCGTATGAAAGATGGGATGCGAAAACAGGCGGCAAAATATATGTGCAAAAGGAAGGCGAAGCCCCGGGTTGGCACGATGAAAATGTACGTAAGATAAGACAGGAATGATTTCCGCCGGTCTTAAAAGTGTGTTAGTCTGTGCGCCATGAAACACCCCAGCAAAGAACGTACGCTTGTCATTATTAAGCCCGACGGTATCCAGCGCGGGCTCGTCGGCGAGATAATGCAACGCTACGAGCGTCTTGGCCTCAAGCTCGCCGGGATGAAGCTGATGGTCCCCACACCGGAGCAGATAGAAGGACACTACCTACTCGATCCCAACTGGAAGAAGAATGTCGGCGAGAAAGCCATTTCAAGCTATGAAAAAAAAGGCGAGAAGCCGCCATCGAGCGACCCCATTAAAGTGGGAGATATGGTCGTGGCGCGCCTCAAGAAATATATGACTGCAGGTCCGGTCATCTGCATGGTGTGGGAAGGTGCGCATGCGGTAGAACTCGTCCGCAAAGTGACCGGCGGCACGGAGCCACGCTCGTCCAACGTGGGCACCATCCGCGGTGATTTCGTGGTGGACTCCTACCAAATGGCAGATATGGACGACCGCGCCATCCGCAATCTCATCCACGCTTCCGGTGCTGTGGGTGAAGCGGAGCAGGAGATTCCGCACTGGTTCTCCAAAGGCGAACTCGTCAATTACCGCGCGGTGCACGAGGACATTTTGTACAGCAAAGAACTCGAAGGTATTCTCGAATAACCGCCTGCTTGGCGGGTCAGTATGCATAAGAGAATCGTCGTCAAAGTAGGCACGAAAGTCATGACCGAGGACGGTCGGCTTTCTGAAGCCGTGCTACAGGGAATCGTGGACCAGGTCGCTGCGCTGAAGAAGCAGGGAATGGACGTAATTGTCATTACCTCAGGTGCGGTCGCAACCGGCAAAGGACTCCTCGGACAAACGCCCAGCGATTCCGTCGCGCAAAGACAGGTCTTTGCGGCCGTGGGACAAGTGGGGCTCATGACGCTCTACGCGAAACTGTTTGAAAAATACGGCTACCGCTGCGCGCAGGTGCTGGTGACGAAGGGAGATTTCCGCGACAAACAGCACTACGCCAACATGCAGAACTGCTTCGAGAATCTCTTGCAGGAAAATATTGTTCCCATTGTGAACGAGAACGATACCGTTTCGATATCGGAACTCGTCTTCACCGACAACGATGAGCTCGCCGGCCTCATCGCCTCCCAGCTCAACGTCGACGCCGTCGTATTTCTAACCAGCGTTGACGGCGTCATGACCGGCAGCGGCAGCGTCGTGCCGGAGATACGGGAAGAAGACATGGGGTCATTTGAAGCGGATATTAACGACACGAAGTCGGCGGGCGGGCGGGGAGGTATGAAAACAAAGTTTACGATTGCGAAGCGCCTGATGGCGCACGGCATTACCGTGCATATCGCCAACGGCGCACGCGCCAATATCGTGCTCGATGTAGCCGAGGGGAAACCGGTCGGCACCACCTTTGTCCCGACCAAAAAGATCTCCGCGGTAAAGCGTCGCCTCGCGTATTCTGAAGGCCTTGCCGTTGGCACTGTGTATGTCGACAAAGGTGCGGAGAAAATTCTCACCGCAAAGAAATCAGCGAGTCTCTTACCCGTCGGCGTTGTACGCCTTGAGGGTGCGTTCAAGAAAGGGGAGACCGTCGAAATACGCTCGGAAGACGGGCGCAAGCTCGGTTTCGGCGTGGCGCAGTATGACGCAAGCGAAGCAGCCTCACAAATCGGGAGAAAGGGCGGACATGCGCTCATTCATTACAACTCGATGGTCATTGATTGAGTTCTTCACAGGTCCTTCTCGATTGGTGGTGGTATACTCGAAATTAGCGGCCGGTACTTAAACCTGCTTGGTTCAAGTACGGGATTCTCATATTGCTGCGCACCTTGGTGTGCATGCTGCGGAAACCCACCTGGTAATCAAACCCAGGCTTGCCGTACCAGCCGCCCCACAGCGCACCTCACCAGTATCCGGAGAGGTGTTTTGTGTATCTAGTGACAGCCGTTTGCGAACAAAGCATGTTCGAGGCACATGGTGCGCAGCGGGGCAAGCATCTAAGAGAGTGATAGAATGCCGCGATGTCGGATAGGAAAATCTTGTTCGCACAGTTTGCCGCCGCGCTCGTCCTCACCGTCGCCGACGTCTATTTCGGCATCGTCCGTTTCTACTACTATTACTATCCGTGGTTCGACAACGTTACCCACCTTCTCGGCGGCATGTGGGCCGGGTTCTTCTGCACGTGGCTTCTTTCGAAACGCGGCTTGTTCAATGTTTGGTACTGTGTCGGAGGCGTTTTCCTTATCGGCGTCGCGTGGGAGATTTTTGAGGCTTCCTTTGGCCTCACTCAATTCCCGGCGGACACGTTTGACACAGGGAAAGACATTGTCGTTGATATCATCGGCGGCGTTGCCGCGTACGCAATCGCCGCGTATTCACGAAGACGATAACGTGGTGATATACTAAAATCAAATGGCGTTCAAGAAAATCATACATCCCAACCATGTCGCGGTGCCGCGCAATTTTTGCCGGCTGCCCAATGCGTACGGCGTCGTCAAGATTTGTGTGTCCGGTGCCGCGGAGACGGGATACTGCGGACTCGATGCGTTTGAGAAGGCAAAAGAAGTAGGACGCGAGATAGCGAAGCAAGGTGCCATTATCGTGACGGGTGCGACGACCGGCTTTCCCATGTACTCGGCTATGGGCGCGAAAGATGAATGCGGTTTTTCTATCGGCTTCTCGCCCGCCGCGACCGAGCGCGAACACGTCGAGACATACAAACTCCCTGTCGACTACATGGACGTTGTCGTCTACACCGGTTTTGGCTACTCCGGCCGTGATTTGCTACTCGTCCGCTCCTCTGATGCCGTCATCATCGGTTGCGGGCGCATCGGCACGCTCAATGAATTTTCCGTTGCGTTCGAGGACCACCGCCCCATCGGTATTTTGGAAGGCACCTGGGAGACCGACGAGATACTGCGGCACATCATCGAGAGCGCGCATCGTCCCAACAATAAAATAATCTACGACTCCGACCCGAAGGCGATGGTGGAGCGGCTTATCGAACTCGTAAAAAAAGACAAGGAAGCCACCAATCTCGTCTTCAATAGCCCCGACAAATGGGACGCGACGGGGAAGAACGCCGAGTACATCCTTTGACGCTCGACGGCGTATGCCGCGCTCGCTATGTCCCTAGTTGAGTGAGAACTCGTTTAAAGGTCTCCGGATGATCCTTTGCGAGTTCGGAGAGCACTTTGCGGTCGAGACCGACACTTGCTTTCTTGAGTGCACCGATGAGTTTCGAGTATGAAAATCCGAGCGGGCGGGCGGCGGCGTTGATGCGAAGCGTCCAGAGGTTGCGGAATTCGCGCTTCTTGGCGCGGCGGTGTTTGAATGCGTAATTGCCGGCGTGGAAGATGGCCTCGCGTGCGACGCGCTCCTTGCTCGAGCGGTCGAAGCGATAGCCCTTGGTCTGCGCAAGGATATTCTTGCGGCGCTTATTCTTTGTGACTCCTCGTTTTACGCGTGCCATATGTTAGCGGGGGAGGAAACGGCTTCGGTCCTGGCTCGTCATTTCGGTCGAGGCTTGGCGGCGGCGGCGCTGTCGCCCCGTACCGCTCTCCTTGGCGTTGAAATGGTTGTGTCCCGGCACGCGGGAAATGATCTTGCCTTTCTTGGTCACGCGAAGGCGTTTAGTGAAGGATTTGTTGGTTTTCATTGAAAAACCGCACTTCTGCGGTCGGCACAGTATGCCCGAAAGCGGGCCTAAATGCAACCTGCCTACCGGCAGGCAGGGCTTAAGCGGCTTCTCCCTCGGGGCTCTCATCGGCCGCTTCGGCCGCCGCTTTCTGTGCGTTCGTCTTGATGATTTTGGGTGGGGAGTTCTTCTTGGCGGGGTCGCGCTCGAGGACGACGGCCAGACCTTTCGGCCCCTTTTGGATATCCTCGGCTATCTTGTAGTGCTCAGGAATGACGGCAAGAAATCGCTCGAGCCGCTCTTTGAGGAAGGGGAACTCCATGTATTTGTAGCGACCCCAGAGGAAAAGGTCGACTTTGACTCGATGACCTTCTTTCAGCCACTCTGCGGCCTTGGTGGCCTTGATGTGCATGTCGCGTTCGCTGGTACCGATTTTTACCTGCGTCACTTTGGTCTCGGTGATGTGCGACTTGGACTTCACTTCCTTCTCTTTTTTCTTTTGCTCGTATTTAAACTTGCCGTAATCGGTGATTTTGCAAACGGGCGGTGTGGCGTTGGGGGAGACCTCGATGAGGTCGAGGCCGAGTTCGGCCGCCTTTGCCATCGCTTCGCGTATCGGCAAGACGCCGAGATTGCCTCCGTCGGGGCCGAGCACGCGTACTTCAGCTGCGCGGATGCCCTCGTTCATCCTGACGCGCTCTTTCTCCGCCTGCGATGTGTACTTCGTGAATCCCATTTGTTGGAGGCACTATAGCATGGCTCGGTTGCGGCGACTATCAGTACTGGAACTCAGGGCCGGGATTTGCGGGCAATCTGTCGCCGAAGGGCCTCAAGTAGTCCAACGCCCGAAGGAGAAGGTTCTTGAAATCAGTAAGTATCTTTTGCAGTGTCGACGGCTGCGGACTGCCGAATGTCGCGCCGGTTTGACTCAAATCCTCAGAAACAAATGTTTCCTGGGTACTCGGCGGGACGAGCTGGTATGTTTGTCCCTGAGCGAATTGTTGCGTCGAGGTGCTCTGCTGTTGGAGCGTGACCGCGTCATTAGCGCCGAAGGTGATATTGACGGAAGTCGCGACACTGCTCCCAATCCCGGTATTTTTCGATGGATTTGCGATGAGATTCAATTGATCAAATATCGACGCCGAGCTCGTTGCACTTTGATACTGAAGCGACGGTAGTTGCCCCGAAGGATTTGACGGCGAAGGGCTGAGGAGATTTGAAGAAACCGAGGTCGGAATCGTTTGCGCATTCGCGGCAGTGGCGGGCGAGCTCGGGGTGCTCGCAGGAGTTCCTGCCGGAGCCGCGCTCGGTGTCGCCGGGGTCTGCCCGTTTTTTATGGAGTCGCAGGGCACGGTGTATCCGCCGGCAATCGTACACATTTGTTGCTGTTGCGGCTGGGTCTGCAGGTTCCGTCCAGGGTCATTGGACGGTGGCGTGGTAACAGGTGCAGGTGCCGGGCGTAAGGAATTCGGGTCAAACTTTGCCCCCTCGCATCCGCTTCGGCTCACACCCGCACATCCCGGCCCGTTTCCTTCGGTGCCCGGCGCGCCGGCGAGGATCATGTGCACGGGGTCGTTAAAACTGCTTCCGACGAACGGAAAGCAGACACCGAATTGCGGATTCTGTTTGGCAAATTGCGCGATGCCATTCTGTCCGGCGTTTGCGGCCACGTCCATCGCAAAGCCCGCCGTGTGGTTGCTATCTA
>CALRIB010000017.1 GCA_943359705.1 Candidatus Nomurabacteria bacterium
CGGTGCGGGCATTTACGTTACACCAATTCGGCCATCGCGATACGGTGGCTGAATTCGACGAAGAGCAGGTGAAAGACGAGCCTCGCATGCGCATGCCGTCTCCCAAAAAGAAGGAAGAGGATTTCAAGCCGTGGAGCATGCAGAATCACAACCCCGGCAAAGACAAGGGCTCTCCCACCGGTAGCGCTGCAGCTGCAGAAGACACAAGGCGCTCAAGCGGCGGCTCCGATGATGACCACAGCAACACGATGACGCTCGGTATCGGGGGGCGCTAGAGGTTCTACATCCCGTTATGGCCGCTCGAAAGATTTTTTTGCTTCTAGGACACCCCGATAAGTCCGGACTTTGCGGAGAGATGGCCGATGCGTACGAATCTGCCGCGCGAGCCGCGGGGCACACGGTGAACCGCATGAACATCGGGGATATGCAATTTGATCCCGTTCTTCATTTCGGTTACCGCCAGCGTCAGGAACTTGAGCCTGATTTGCTCAAATTTCAACAGTTAGTTACGGAGTCCGAGCATTTCGTCATCATCCATCCCGTGTGGTGGGTGGGTATGCCCGGCGGCTTAAAGGGACTGTTCGACCGCGCGTGGCTTCCCGGTTCGGCATTTCGCTATATCAAAACAAGCGCGGGCGCGCGCACGATTTTTTGGAACCGTCTTTTTAAGGGCAAAACGGCTCGCATTATCGTGACAAGCGGCACACTCCCGCTTTTGGTCAAATTTTTGCCGGGCAACGTCAACGCACAGCTCAAGTGGGGAATACTGTGGTTCGCCGGTTTTTCCGTCCGCACCAATTGGTTCGGCCCGGCGGAGAACATTCCCGAACAACGGAAAGCACGATGGCTAGCGAAGATTCGAACGCTCGGTGCGAGCGGAAAGTGACTACGGCTCGAACTTGTAGAGCGTCAGGTCGACTCCTTTGAACAGTACCTCTAGATGTGCCGCGAGCTCCGGATCGAAGGAATGATTCGTAACGAAATCGGTGGAAACAGCAAGGAAAAACGGACTATCGAGCACCGCATCATCCTTCATGAATTGCACGGGTCTGCCGCTATAGTAGCGAAGCGTATCGAGGTACTCGTATTGATACACGTACAAGGGAAGTGAAGGATCGAGCGCGGCTACCCGGTTTCCGGCCCGCTGCTCATCGCTCGAAATAATGTCATTTATGGCGAGCGGCCGATACCAATGAAATGAGAAAAACAACGTGTTGATACCGGCGCCGAGAAAGAGTGCGACCGTCGCAGCAAGGAGCACGCTCCTCGCACTCCTTTCGTATCGTGTATACAAGGAGAAACCGCCCAGCGCGATAGCAATTGCGGCAAACGGGTATATCGGGGTGAGGTAGTAAAAAAGCTTAGTGGTCGAGACAAAGAAGATAGTCGTTATCGTAAGCGCGGAGAGCGTGAAGATAAGCGCGTCTCGCTCGAGACGTGTGTGCCGCGCGTACCTGGTGATGAGCCATGCGAGGAGTAGAAGCACGAGCGGGCTCCATGGCAGCGCATAGGTAAAAAGGAAGCCGAAGTAATCCAGCGATGTAACGGAGCTTGATATCAGATTATCGACGACCGAGTTGACGATACGATTAAAAATGAATTCATCCCAAAATGCGTGCCCGTACAAAAAGGATATGTACACGAGCCACGGCGCCATGAGCCCGGCGCCGAGCAGTCCTCCGGCCCAGAGTTGCCAACGCCCCAGCCATGTGAAGTCGAGTTCAAAGAGCGACCACATGCCGATGAGAGGCACGGACAAAAGGCCGATGACACTTTTAAAAAAGATGCCAAAGGCTGCGCCCACGGCGATACCAAGGAGCCATCGGGGATCTTTACGAGCCTTGAAAAAGCACCACACCGAGAAAAGCACCCCGGCGGTCGCAGGGACGTCGAGACGCACCTGCCGTCCCGCTTCCATAAACGGGGCGGTCGTGAGAAGGACGAGGCCGGCGAGACCCGCAATGAGGGCGCTGCCCGTAATCTCGTAGGTGATGAGCATCGTAAGCAAGACGCAGGCGACTGCGGCAAGCGCCGCAGGGACGCGATAAGAAAATTCCGGAGTGCCGAAGACTTTGTCCGCGCCTATCGCGACCCAGAAGTACAGCGGCGGTTTTTGGAAAAACGGGGCGCCGTAAAAAACAGGCGCGGCAATGTTGCCGCTTAGGACGGTGTCGTGAATGATGTTGGCATACATTGCCTCGTCGTAGTCCCAGAACGGCCTGCTTCCGAGCGAAGTGAACGTGAGGGCGAACGCGGCTAAGAGAGTGGCGGCGCACAGGTACTTGCCCGGAGTCCAAGAGCGAAGGCCGAGTTCCATAGAGACCAAAATTATGGCAGAAACACGAGATATCAGCTAGTATTGTCCGATGTCACTCAGTATCGGAATTGTAGGATTGCCCAACGTCGGGAAATCGACGCTTTTTAATGCACTTACGAAGAAGGGTGTGCTCGTTGCCAATTATCCTTTTGCGACCATCGACCCATCGGTGGGCGCGGTGGCGGTGCCGGATGTGCGTTTGGATAGGTTGACCAAAATGGCGAACTCCGAAAAGACGGTGCCTGCAATTGTCGAGTTCGTGGACATCGCCGGGCTCGTGAAGGGCGCATCGGAAGGGGAGGGATTGGGCAATCAGTTTCTGACCAACATCCGCGAGACCGACGCTATTGCGGAAGTTGTACGCATTTTTGATGACGAGGATATTCATCATGTACAGGGACATGTAGACCCGCTTCATGACATCGAAGTCATCAATCTCGAACTTGTACTTGCTGATTTGCAGACTGCGGAAAAGCGTTTGGAGCGGGTCGAGCGCGACGCCAAAAGCGGGGAGAAGGAACTCATCGCCGAGCGTGACGTGCTTCGCCTCATCGTGCCGACGCTTCAGAGTGGCAAGCCGGCGCGTTCGGTCGCGCTTAGTGATGTCGAGCGAGCGGCTGCCAAGGGTCTGCATTTGCTTACCATGAAGCCGATGCTTTATGTTCTTAATAAGAAGAGCGGCGTTGTAAACATTGATGCGGAAGGCGGGGAGCGCTGGCGGGAGCTTAAGCAATTTCTCGATACCTCCAATGCGGGGTATGTGTTCGTGGACGCGGGGGTAGAGCACGAACTCTCCGACGTACACGACGACGAGCGCGCGGATTTCCGCCGAGAACTCGGCGTGGCTGACGACGGCATCAACGCCCTCATCAAGGCCGGATACGAACTGCTCGACCTCATTTCCTTTTTTACGACCGGCGAAGATGAGACGCGCGCGTGGACGATTAAGCGTGGCGCCACTGCGCCCGACGCAGGAGCTGCCATTCACACCGATTTCCGCGACAAATTCATCCGTGCTGGAGTCATTTTCTGGGAACGCCTTATCGAGTGCGGTTCGTGGGCAAAGGCACGCGAAAAAGGCTTGGTGCGCAGCGAAGGAAAGGAATATATCGTCAACGACGGCGACGTGATGGAGTTCCGGCACAGCTAGTTGTGCAAGTTAATACTCCCTGACATACTGAAGCGATATGGATAAACCGAAGGTTACGCCCAAGGATTTTTTCCTCTGGGTCGGGGCGATGGTAGCGCTCTACGGGGGAGTGGTCGCCTTTATTGCGCTTATTTTTGATTACATTAATCACGCCTTTCCGAATCCGGTCACCAATTACTACTACACCGACTCGAGCGGCATCAGTTATGAGAGTGCGTCTCTCATCGTCCTCACACCGGTGTTCCTCATCTTGATGCGCGTCATACGTCGAGCCATCGCCGCCGACCCGACCAGGCAAGATATTTGGATTCGACGTTGGGCGCTGTTCCTCACCCTTTTCTTCGCCGGTTCCTCAATGGTCGTCGATCTTATTGTGCTCGTGAACACCTACCTGCAGGGCGAAGATCTTACGGCAGGATTCCTCCTCAAAGTACTCACGGTATTCCTCGTCGCAGGCCTCGGTTTTATGCATTTCCTCGCCGACGTGTGGGGGTACTGGGAGCGTGAGCCGCAGCGTGCGCGCATGGTTAATTATGGCGTGGGAGTGCTCGTGGTGGTATCCATCATCGCAGGCTTCTTCATCATCGGAACTCCGCAGCAGCTCCGCGCGCAAAAACAGGACGCCATCCGCATCCAGGATCTCCAAAATCTGCAGTGGCAGGTGATTAACTATTGGCAGCAAAAGGAATCGCTGCCGGCCGTTCTTACCGATTTGAATGACCCGCTCAGCAACAACATGATTCCCCTAGACCCGGAGACTAAAACTGTATACGGATACAAACGCACGAGCCCTCTCGACTTCCAACTATGCGCGACCTTTGCCAACGCGGGTGACTCAATGAACCAATACGGCCGACCCGTAGCGATCCCCACGGAGCCGCTTGGAACGGATAAGCCGACTCAGGACAATTGGCAGCACAACGCCGGTGAGGTGTGCTTTGACCGCTCCATAGACCCCCAAAGGTACCCACCCTACACCAAGGCGCGATAAACGCGCCTTGCTCTGAGAACCCTCGGTTCTCAGCAGTCGGCCTGCGGGCACTCGGCCGACTTGCTCTCCGACACGGGAAAACTACAGTTTTCCCGACCCCTTTCGCCACCGTGCAAAGCACGATGGGCCGAAAACGAAAGCTTTGTAGGCGCGTTTTCCAAGGTAGCCTCGTGTGATACTCTGTGCCAATGCGGAGCTACGACCATAAAAAAATCGAGAAGAAATGGCCCTCCTTCGCTAAAGCTTCGGACGGGCAAGCACGTTAGGTATGAAAAAGTACGACCATAAATCTATAGAACGAAAGTGGCAAACTGTCTGGAAGAAAAAGAAGCTTCACTCGACCCCTGACAAGAAAAAAGGTGCCGAGAATTATCATTTGCTCGTCGAGTTCCCGTACCCCTCGGGCAATCTCCACGTGGGGCATTGGTACGCTTTTGCCATTCCCGATATTCTCGCGCGCACGCTGCGCATGCAGGGCAAGAATGTGCTCTATCCAATAGGTTTCGATGCGTTCGGTCTGCCGGCTGAAAACGCAGCTATCCAGCGCAAGCTCGACCCCCGCAAGTGGACGTACGACAACATCGCGCACATGCGGAAGCAAATCGCTTCAATGGGCGCTTCATTCGACCTCTCGCGCGAAGTTATCACCGCCGACCCGGAGTACTACAAATGGACGCAGTGGCAATTTTTGCAGTTTTTCAAAAAAGGGTTGGCGTACCGCAAGGACACCTTCGTCAACTGGTGCCCCAAAGATAAAACTGTTCTTGCCAACGAGCAGGTGGTGGAAGGGAAGTGCGACCGATGCGGCTCGGATGTCGTTCAAAAGAAAATGCTGCAGTGGAATCTGCGCATTACAGACTACGCCGACCGACTTGTCGACGACCTTACTCCCCTGAATTGGCCGGAAGAAATAAAGGAATCGCAGCGCAACTGGATAGGCCGCTCAGAAGGTGCGGAAATATCATTTCCGCTGGAATTTGAAAAGAACGACGGCTCGAAACCCAACTACCTCATTTTGCACGGATACAAAAGTTCATCGAAGGGCGCATTTATTCCGTGGCTGCAACGCGAACTTGAGGGACGGGGATACAAGGTTCAGGTGCCTGATTTGCCCAATTCCGATGCGCCAAAAGAAGCGGAACAGGTTAAAAAAGTTCTCGATTCCTGTCCGGTAGACGAGGACACCATCATCGTCGGGCACAGTCTCGGCGGTGGTATCGCGCTCCGAGTCTTGGAGACTATCAACAAACCGATTGCCGGTCTTGTGCTGGTCGGTTCCGTCGTCAACGTGAACTTCCCGGGCGCCCAGCCCCGGCCGTTCGCACAACATTTCAACTGGGATTTCGACTACGACAGCATCAAGAAACTTTTCAAATTTTGCGTTGTACTCTCCGACCTTCAGGAAGGAAATCCGCGTGTCCCGTATCTAAAATTCCTCGCCGCAAAGCTCGGCGCGCGGCTGATTGAGGGCAATGCAAAAAAGGAACACTTTCGCAATCCCGAAGAGCCGATGGTCTTGAACGCGCTCTTGCCGCACATTCCCGTTTTCACCACCCGCGCCGACACACTGTTCGGCGGCACCTATCTTGTGCTCGCACCCGAGCATCCCTGGGTTACTCTCGCACTCGAGCAGAAGACTGTTCTTGCCAACAACGATGAAGTGGCGGCATATGTGGCGGGTGCTAAAAAGAAAACCGAGCTCGAGAGACAAGAGAACCGCGACAAGAGCGGAGTCGAACTAAAGGGAGTCATGGCAATAAATCCCGCGAGCGGTACAAAGATGCCGCTTTGGGTTGCGGATTTTGTCATCGGCAGCTACGGCACGGGAGCGGTTTTTGCGGACGCGCATGATGAGCGCGATTATGAATTCGCGAAAAAGTTCGGCATTCCGCTCAAGGAAACGCTCGAGCCGCTTGTTGTGCGAACTTCAGGGCTCGACTCTGTGCATGCTGACGAACCATTCACCGACCGGCCTGCGGTTTTGGCTATCGTTCAACACTGGGCAGAAGACAAATACCTGGCGGTGCGGTACCGCCCCACCGATACGCGCGGCTGTGTTTCAGGTGGCATTGAAGCAGGGGAGACTCCTGAGCAGGCGGCGATTCGTGAAATTGCCGAGGAGACCGGGTATACGAGTGCAGAGTTAGTCCGAAAGCTTGGGGGTAGCATTCATTGCAAGTACTACAGTGTTATCCGCAAACTCAACGTCTTTGCCCACTTCACTCCGCTTTTACTGAAGTTAAAGGACGCGACTATGGTGGAGGTCTCAGAGAAGGAAAAGGCACATCACGAGATATCTTGGCTCACAAAAGCGGAAATGGACAATTTTATCAATCGCGAGGATATGAAGGTGGCGTGGAGTCGCACTCCGGGCGACGTATGCTACTCCGGAAAGGGAATACTTTTCGACTCTGCCGAGTTCTCGGGGCTCACGAGTGAGGAGGCGATACCCAGGGTTGGCGACAAATATGGCACGCGAGTAAAGCAATATCGTCTTCGCGACTGGGTCGTTTCCCGTCAGCGATATTGGGGTGTGCCGATACCGATAATCCACTGCCCGAAGTGCGGCGAGGTGGCGGTACCCGATAAAGACCTGCCGGTTAAGCTGCCGGCGGTCAAAGATTTTCTGCCCGACGGCAACGGAAAGTCTCCGCTCGCGAAGGTGACGAAGTTCGTCAAAGTAAAGTGCCCGCAGTGCAAAGGTGCCGCTGAGCGGGAGACCGACACGCTGGATACCTTTGTGGACTCTTCGTGGTACTTCCTCCGGTACACCGACCCGAAGAACAAAAAAGAATTTGCTTCGCGCAAGAAACAGGATAATTGGATGCCGGTCAACTTTTACTCCGGCGGCCCTGAGCACACGACCATGCACGTTTTGTACAGCCGCTTCTGGCACAAAGCTCTGTTTGATCTCGGACTTGTGAAGGATGCCGAACCCTACACTCGGCGGATGAGCCACGGGCTTATTCTTGGCCCCGACAGTCAAAAGATGAGCAAATCCCACGGCAACGTCATCGACCCCGATGCAATCGTCGAACGCCTCGGCGCGGACACCGTGCGGCTGTACCTCGCATTTATCGGCCCGTACAGCGAGGCGGGTAGTTACCCATGGAATCCGGACGGTGTGGTGGGCGTGCGACGCTTTTTGGAGCGTGTATGGCGGGCGCAGGAATTGGTGACAAAGAATGACGTTGCCGCTCTCGAAAGTGCATTACATAAAGCCGTTAAAAAAGTGGGAGATGATAACGCGCTATTAAAATTCAACACCGCCATCAGCGCGCTCATGATATTGCTCAACGCGATTGAGAAGGAGAAGACGGTAGGGAAGGGCCAGTGGCAGATTTTTCTTCGGCTCTTAGCGCCGTTTGCGCCGCACATTGCCGACGAACTCTGGATGCTCTCCGGCAAAAAGACTTCGATTCACCTTGAAAAGTGGCCGCAGTATGAGGCCGCGAAACTCCTGGAAGAAACCGCCACCATTGTCGTGCAGATTAACGGCAAGACTCGTGCACAAGTCAGTATCCCGGCCGGCGCAGACAAGACCGCTCAGGAGAGTGCGGCCAAAGGAGCTATTGCAGACCGACTCGCCGGAAAAAACATTATTCGCAGCATCGTCGTACCCGGACGATTGGTCAACTTTGTCGTCTCTGAATAATCAGTCTTTGCGGAAGAGTCGAGGACCCGCGGAGGTGTCTTCGATCAGATAACCGAGTTTTTGGAGCTCACCCCGCATCGCATCTGCGTGTTGCCAATTTTTCTCCTTGCGAGCTTCCTCACGGGCCTCGAGAAGCGTTTTGACTCGGTCGGGCAGCACGTTCCGGTCAACTACCACACCGAACATCTTGTTATAGAGCGAAGCAGCTAGTTCATCAGGTTTAGCGAGGTTAAGTCCGAGTACACGGTCTGCCTCCAGAATGGTGGCCTTTGCGTCGGCCTTTGCAACCTCGCCGTCTTTCAACATTTCCCAGGCGGCGGCGAGTGCACCGGGCGTATCGAGGTCATCCGCCAAACGCTCTTGAATCTTCTTAAGCCATTCGCGCGACGGACTCCCGTCGCTCTGTTCAGTATCGACAAAGCGACGTAATTTCAGGAATGATGTCTGTGCTGCCTCGAGCGCGACGGTAGAGAAATTCATCGGCGTACGGTAGTGCGCGCCGAGTAGGAAATATCGGTAGGCGAGGGGATGAAATCCTTTTTCCACAAGGTCGGCGAGGTTGACCATGTTGCCGAGCGACTTAGAGATTTTCTCGTCCGCGATGTTGAGGAATTCGTGGTGCATCCAGAATCGCGAAAAAGGCCGTTTACCGGTAGCGGCCTCGGATTGAGCGATTTCGTTGTTGTGGTGCGTCGGCATCAGGTCGATACCGCCTGTATGGATGTCGATTTGCTTGCCGAGAGTCGCATTAATCATCGCCGAGCATTCTATGTGCCAGCCCGGGAATCCTTTGCCCCACGGCGAATCCCATCCCAGGTGCTTGTCGGATTTCCAAAGCAGAAAATCGGTGGGAGCGCGTTTGTCGACCGCCTCGGCAACACGCGCCCCTGCTTTCAGTCCTTCGATATTAATATCGCCGAGCTTTCCGTACTCGGGGAACTGTGCGGTGTCGTAATACAATCCGTCCTTTCCTTTGTATGTGTAGCCCTTTTCCTCCAACGTGCTAATTAACGCGATCTCGCCTTTAATGTGGTCCGAGGCTCGCGGGAACTGAATACGGGATGTGTCGATGTTGAGTGTCGCAAGGTCTTTAATAAATTGTTCAGTGTATTTTTCAGCCAGAGTCCGCATATTCTCCATGCTGAGCGCCATTCCTTCTCGCTTGAGTGCCTTCGTCATTTTGTCGGGACCGGCGTCCGCGTCCGAGCTCAGGTGGCCGAAGTCGGTAATGTTGATGACCTGTCTGACCTTGTACCCGCTGAATTCAAGGGTTCTGTGTATGACATCGGCAAAGACGTAGGAGCGGAGATTGCCGATGTGGGAAGTATCGTAGACCGTTGGCCCGCAGTTATACATACGTACCGCTTTTGTATGAGCAGGCAGCGTGAACTCGTCCTTATGTTTCGTCAGGGTGTTGTAGAGAAACAGGGGAGTGTGGCCGGCCTTTTTTGCGCCGAATAAATCGAAGAGCCACATATGCAAGCATTCTAGCAAATCTTAGCGAGTCAGCCGTATGCATTGCGGGGTGTTCGCGCAGGCCGATGAGGCCGAGCGGTGAGGATGCGAGCGTGCGCAGCATCCGCAAGACCTTTCGAGACATTTTTGAGTCCGCGAAAAAAATGTCCGAAAGGTATACTGGCTTCGGTAAGAAGCAGATTTTCTGCAGAAAAATACGCGACCCCGGTGCGCAGATGCCCGCGAGCGAAACCTTTACAACCAGCCTCTGTGTTTGAAATACAGGATCATACAGGTGCCCGTTACGACTACCGAACCGAGGATAATCCAAAAATCGTACGGCAGTCCGCGGATGGGGTTGTGAACCGTATCGATCTGCAGAATTGCGACCATCAGAGAAAGGGGGAAGGTGAGGAGCGCCATGATGGTGAGCACACGCATCGTTTCGTTCTCTTTGGTCGAGAGCAGTGAATTGTTGGTCTCCCGCAATTCCCCGAGGGAATCGATGTTGCGCATGATGTGGTTATGCGCTCGGTAGTACTCGTTGGCGAGCGTGCGCAAAAGCGGGGCAAATTTTTCCCCAAAAAATTTGGGGCCCTCCGTTTCGAGAATCTTCAGGACTTCGCGATGGGGCTCAATGGTCTGACGGAGGCGGAGCAGGTCGTTGGAAGCGCGCGATATGGCACGCACCATCTCGACTTCCTGGTTGGAAAAAAGGTGTTCTTCAATATAGATGAGATTGTGCTGAATATGGTCAATCTCATGCTCGACCGCGCGATACAGCTTTTTGAGCATATAGAAGAAAAGCACAAACCCGTGGTCACCGATGGTACCCTTATCCAAAAGCGAGTGCACCTCAAATGTCTTCGAGAAACCGTGCAGCGGATCGATGGAGTCGTAATGCGTTGTGATGAGAAAATTCGACCCGATGACAAAATCTACTTCCTGCTCCACCGTGTTATGACCACGTTGCACACCGGGAAAGTGAAGAATGACGTACGCATAGGTGCCGTGGAATTCCACGCGAGGCTTCATTGAGGGCTGCAGCAATTCCTCGGCGACGAACGGCTCGATACCGTACTCTGCGGCGATACCGGCGACTTCTTTAGCCGTGGGCGACTCGAGGTCAAGCCACGCCAATGCACCGTATGCGGAGCGCTTCAGCATCAGAGAAGTATATCCCATTCTTCACGACGGTTTGTCGTTTTACACAGTCATCCGGTCCTCGCTTCGCTAGCCGCGCCAGGTTACAATCTTGCGATATGTCGGACGACCCTCGCTTGCCCTTTAGATATTCGATATCAACATCGAACCTCACAATTGCTGCCGGCATCTTGCTCGTAGCGCTCGGGTTTGCGGTCGGATTCTTTGCAGCTACCCGCGTGGCGGCAGGCACTCTCGGGAGCGGGGGAGCGCCGGCCGGTGTCGATATGGCGCCGATTTGGAAAGCGTGGAACGTCATCGACGAAAAGTTTGTGCCGGCATCCGTCGCTTCGACCACGGTGATGGCGTCGAGCACGGAAGAAGCGAATCAGCAGCGCGTGTGGGGGATGGTAGCGGGACTCGCGGAGTCTCTCCACGACCCGTACACCTTCTTCCTGCCGCCCGTCGAGAACACACAATTCTCGCAAGACATGAGCGGCGAGTTCGGGGGAGTGGGTATGGAAATCGCGATACGAGACGAAGTTCTCACCGTCGTTTCTCCGCTGAAGGGCACGCCCGCCGACCGCGCCGGAATTAAGAGCGGGGACAAGATACTCAAAATTGACGGCACGAGCACGCAGGGACTCGATGTGGGGACTGCGGTCTCGCGTATTCGCGGCCCCAAAGGTACTGTGGTAGCACTCCAGATGTTGCGCGAAGGATGGGATTCTCCGCGCGAAATTAAAGTAACACGCGATGTCATCAACGTGCCCGTTCTTACCACGGAGACGAAAGGCGATGTCTTCGTCATCCAACTCCTCAGCTTCACCGCCAATTCCCCGGAGTTGTTCCGCGCGGCACTTCGCACTTTTGCCGAATCGGGCAAAACGAAACTCGTACTCGACCTTCGCGGCAACCCGGGAGGGTATCTCGAAGCGGCAGTGGATATGGCAAGCTGGTTTTTGCCGAGCGGCGCGGTCGTGGTGACCGAGGACTACGCGGGGCATGCCGACAACATCATTCATCGTTCGCGCGGATACGATGTATTTAACAGCAGCATGCGCATGGTCATTCTCGTTGACCGCGGCTCGGCCTCAGCCTCTGAAATCCTTGCGGGAGCGCTGCAGCAACACAACGTCGCAAAATTGGTCGGCACCAACACATTCGGTAAGGGCTCGGTGCAAGAGCTTGTAGACATCACCTCCGACACGTCGCTCAAAATCACGGTCGCGCGCTGGCTTGAGCCCGACGGCACGCACATTCCGCTCGAAGGCATCAAGCCTGACATTGAAGTGAAGGTGTCGGAGGCTGACGCCAAGGCCGGGAAAGATCCACAGATGGACAAAGCAATTGAACTAGTGAATAGTCTATAGTGGTTAGTGAACAGAAAATCCTTTCTTATGAACTACGCACTATTCACTAACCACTACTCACTATGAAGATCATTTTTCTCAAAGATGTCGGTGGGGTAGGGAAGCGGGGAGAGATAAAGGAAGTCTCTGACGGCCATGCGATGAACATGCTTATTCCGCACGGACTCGCCATACAAGCCACTGCCGAAAAAATCGCCGGGCACGCCAAAATGATGGCAGAAATTTCCGCGCAAAAAGCCGACGAGGAGAAGAAGATGACGGCGACTGTGCAAGGACTTCGCGGAGCGCGCATCGAGATGAAAGTGCGCGCGACTGAAAAAGGCGGACTCTTCAAGAGCATCGGGCCGAAGGAAATAGGGGAGGCGCTCAAGGAGCAGAAAGGCGTAGCTCTTCCCGTAGATGCCATCAAACCGCTCGAGCCCGTAAAGACCACCGGCGATCACATAATAAAAATTTCCGCCTCAGGAGCGGAATCGGAAATAATGCTGAAGATAGTCGCGGCCTAGAGCACGTCTACCACCGCGCGCACTTTTGAACGGCCGTCGAAGTTGGTCTTGCGCTTGGTGCGGAAGTGTACCGTGCCTGCGATTTCTGCGAAGAGGGTGTGGTCTACACCGACGCCGATGTTCTTGCCGGGGATGATGAGTGTGCCGCGCTGGCGCACGATGATTTCGCCGATGCCCACTTTCTGACCGTCCGCGCGCTTTACGCCGAGGTACTTCGGATTTGAATCGGTCAGGTTTTTCGCTGTTCCCGCGGCTTTTGTTGTTGCCATAAACTAGTCAGTAGTTGGTAGTGCGTAGTGGGTAGTTGAAAAGCTACAAATGCCCCATACAATTGGGGCGTGGTTAATATACCTGAGATAGGGCAGAAAATCAAGAACCTGGCCGAGGACCTTGTGGGGGACTGGGGGCTGGTTATCATCGTTTTCCTGCTCGCTCGTTCTGCCTTTGGCCTGGGGCGGCTGTCAGTCTTGGAGGATGCC
>CALRIB010000018.1 GCA_943359705.1 Candidatus Nomurabacteria bacterium
TCTTCGGGTGCGCTCGGATTTTCAGGCGCGAAGAAAGGTACGCCCTTTGCCGCAGCCAAAGTGGGCGAGCTCGTGGGTGACAAAGCTGCCATCATCGGTGTGAAGGAAGTCGATGTGACTATCCGCGGCGTGGGCGCCGGTCGCGAATCCGCACTCCGCGGTTTTGCCTCCAAGGGTATCGACATCGCACGCATCTCCGACGACACACCGATTCCGCACAATGGCCCGCGCCCTCCGAAGCCTCGTCGCGTCTAATCATTTTCTTATGCTACGCATCAAATCAAAATTCAAAATAGCAAAGCGCCTCGGCGCAGCGGTGTTCGAACAAACGCAGTCACAGAAATTCGCGCTTTCGGAAGCTCGCTCGCAAAAAAAGGTAAAGCGCGGCGGTCGCGGCGGCTCCGACTACGGTCGACAGCTGCTCGAAAAGCAGCGCGTACGTTTTACCTACGGCCTCTCCGAACGCCAGCTCTCCAATTACGCGAAAGACGCGTACACTTCCGCCGACCCATCCATGACGCTGCACCGCTCGCTCGAAATGCGCCTCGACTCAACGCTCTATCGCGCCGGAATCGCCTCCACCCGCCGTGCCGCCCGCCAGGCAGTGAGCCACGGGCACGTCACCGTCAACGGCGACCGCACTACATCTCCGTCGTATCGCCTCAAAAAGGGTGACCTCATCGCAGTTCGTGAGGGCAGCAAACGCAGTCCGCTCTATGCTGGCATCGCAGAGGCCGAGAACTCCCGCGTAACCCCGGCATGGCTCGAGTTCGACAAAGGCGCTCTGGAGGTCAAGATCACCGGAGAGCCTATCTATACGCCCACTGAAACCGCGCTCGACTACCCGACGGTATTTGAGTTTTACAGCAGGTAGTGGTATAGTGGCGGGCGTTTTACACCTTCGGTACTTTTTATTTATTAATAGGATTTCCTAACAGGTCCATTATCCTATGTCTGATTATCACATTGCACTTCCGTCCAAGCCGCGAGTCGTGACTGAAAGCGAGCGCAGCGGCACGTACGAAATCGACGGTCTGTACCCGGGCTACGGCTACACGCTCGGCAACAGTCTTCGTCGTATCATTCTCTCCTCGCTTCCCGGCGCGGCCGTGACTCATATCAAAATCCCCGGCGTGGCGCACGAATTTTCGACCATCGAAGGCGTCAAGGAAGACGTCGTCACTATCCTTTTGAACATCCGCAAAATCCGCTTGAAAATCCTCACCGACGAGCCGCAGACCATTACGCTCTCGGCAAAAGGCCCGAAGGCAGTGACCGCCGGCGACCTCAAACTTCCCGGCCAGGTGGAAGTCTTGAACCCCGAGCAGCACATCGCCGACATCACCGGCAAAGCATCACTCGAACTCGAACTCCGCGCCGAGAAGGGTCTCGGCTATATCCCGAAAGAAGCGCACCAGAAGGAGCGCGTCGACATCGGCACCATCGCGCTCGACGCAATCTTTTCCCCGATTCGTCGCGTTAACTACGAAGTAGAGAACATGCGTGTCGGCGACCGCACGGATTTCAATCGTCTCCGAATTCTCATTGAGACCGACGGTACGCTCGCACCGCGCGAGGCGCTCGAAAGTTCGATTTCCACGATGATCCACCAGCTGAAGGCGGTGGTCGGCTTTAAAGAGGAGGAGGCGGCAGAGACGGGGATGACCGAATCTGACACTCGCATGGGCCGCGACGACAAAGCACCCGCGCTCGACGCCGAGATTCTTAAGACACGCATCACCGAGCTCGCTCTTCCGCAGCGTGTAGAAGACGCCCTCGATAATGCTTCCATCCGCACCGTCGGCGGCCTCGTGCGCAAGCGCGAAGACGACCTCCTCGGCATTGAGGGTCTCGGCCAGAAAGGTCTGCAGGACATCAAGCGCGCGCTTTCCAACCTCGGCCTCACTCTGCGAACCCAGTAATTTTGCTTTCCTACGCGCTACGCACTAACAACTACGGACTGATGTATGAGACACGGCGACAAAAAAACGAAGTTCAACCGCGAAACCGGTCAGCGCACCGCACTGATGCGCTCTCTGGCGCGCTCGCTCGTGCTCGAAGAGGCGATAACAACGACCACGGCAAAGGCAAAGGCGCTTCGTCCGTTCGTCGAACGCCTCATCACCGCAAGCAAGGGAAACACGCTTGCGAGTCGCCGCATCGTGTCTATGCGTCTTGGTACTGCCGCTGACGCCGTCAAAAAACTGCACGACACGATTGCACCGCGCTACGCAGATCGTCAGGGCGGATACACTCGTATCACTCGCCTCGGCAAAATCGGCAAACGTGCGGCGGATTCATCCCGCATCGAACTCCTCAAATAGTATGGCCAACGAATACTCAATCGACGCGACAGGAAAATCACTCGGACGTATCGCATCCGAAGCCGCAAAAGCACTTATGGGTAAAATGAGCGCCGACTACACGCCCAACAAGCGCTCCGACGTCAAAGTCTCTATCACCAACGCCTCCAAGCTCACCATGCGCGACAAGAAGCGCGTACAAAAGACGTACGTGACCTACACGCAATATCCGGGCGGTCTCAAAAAAGAATCTTTTGCCAACCTCTCTGCACGCCGCGGTTACTCCGAACCCATCCGCCGTGCCGTTCAGCGCATGCTTCCGCGCAACACTTTCCGCACTGCTCGTATGAAAAATCTCATCATTTCTAATTAATTTCTATGTCTAAAGACTCAATGTACACAGAGGCAGTCGGTCGCCGAAAGACAGCCACGGCTCGGGTGCGTATCACTGCCGCCAAGAGCGCCTCAATGCTCGTCAACGGTAAAACAGCGCAGGAATATTTCCCGCTTGAAGGCATGGTAAAAACCGCATTCGCCCCGATACAGCTGCTCGGTGCTACGTACGCGGTATCCGCTCACGTGCGCGGTGGGGGACACAAGGCGCAGGCAGAAGCGATTCGTCACGGCCTTTCTCGCGCAATGACCGAGCTCGTGCCGGAACAGCGCAAAGATCTTAAAGTCAAAGGTTTCCTCAAGCGCGACCCTCGCGCCAAGGAGCGCAAAAAGTTCGGCCTCGTGGCTGCCCGCCGCGCTCCCCAATGGAGTAAGCGCTAATGCTCAATATCTTAGCCATCTTATCGCCCCTTGACCAAGGGGCGATTTAGTGCTATGATTAGAGAGGAGACAGGGAGGGGTCAAAGTGCAACCTTGTAAGGAGTAGGCACATGACACCTCACAAAATACCTCAAGAACTATATATCCCCAGACCGGAAGAAGACCGTCATGATTGGCGTGTCGCGTTCGCGGTCTTGGCGCTGATCGCGTTCTGCACGATCGGTCCGGAACTTTTAGCCAACTGGCTATTCCCGGGATAATTTCTCGAGGCGGCGGCTGTGTCTGGATTCGTTCCGGCAGCCGCTAACCTTTTTTATGAACGTATATTTTGCTATAATCGCTGCGCCATGAACGATGACCTCCAGTTTGATACAGACGAAGAACTCGGCGACATCGGCGCCGCAAAAGCGAAGTTGAAGAAACTTAAAGATGAGCTCGAGAAGGTGAAAAAAGAACGTCAGGAATATCTCGACGGCTGGCAACGATGCAAAGCCGACGGCATTAATGCACGCAAAGACATTGAGGCACGTGCGGCTCGAAGCGCTGAAATGCTTCGCGAAGCCTTGGTGCATGACATTATTCCCGCGCTTGATGGCTTTGATTTGGCTGCCGGGAGTGAGTCATGGGCAGAAGTCTCGGACGGTTGGAAAAGCGGTATGGAGCGTGTCCGCGACCAGCTCGTCGATGCGCTGAAACGCCACGGGATAGAGCGCTTCGGTAACATCGGTGAGCAGTTCGACCCGCGGCTCCACGAAATCGTGCAAGAAGCAGACGGCGCGGGCGAGGCCAATTCGATACTAAAGATACTCCGATACGGATATCGGGCTGGCGAACGAGTGCTTCGACCGGCGCAGGTGATTACCAAATCTTGACGTCCCTCATTCGGAGGGTGTACAACATATCTCTATGGCAAAAATTCTTGGCATTGACTTGGGCACAACGAACTCCGCGATTGCCGTCGTAAAAGGCGGCGAGCCGGAAATCATTGAGAATGCGGAAGGTGCACGTACCACGCCCTCGGTGGTCGCGACATCCAAAACAGGCGAACGGCTCGTCGGTCTTTTGGCACGCCGACAGGGGGTGACCAACCCGAAGAACACGGTCTACCAGATAAAACGCTTCATCGGGCACAATTTTGACGAGCCGGCCGTCGCCAAAGACCGCGCATCCGTGCCATTCGAGACACAAAAAGGAGCGACCGGCGGCATAGAGATCAAAATGGGCGAAAAAGTGTACCGCCCCGAGGAGATATCGGCGATGATATTGCAGAAACTGAAGCAAGATGCCGAGGCACGCCTCGGAGAGACCATCACTGAAGCCGTGATTACCGTTCCGGCATACTTCAACGACTCGCAGCGCCAGGCCACGAAAGATGCGGGAAAAATTGCCGGGCTCGACGTGAAGCGCATCATCAACGAGCCGACTGCAGCTGCTCTCGCGTACGGCTTCAACAAAAAAAAGAACGAGAAAATTGTCGTCTTCGACTTCGGCGGCGGTACGTTCGATATTTCCGTACTTGAAGTGGGCGACGATGTGATTGAAGTGCGTTCGACCGACGGCGACGCGCACTTGGGCGGCAAAGATATCGACCAAAAAATAATGGACTGGATAGCAGACGAATTCAAAAAGGAGTCGGGTATTGATGTGCGCAACGACCCTCTGGCTCGCCAGCGCCTCGATGAGGCGGCAGAGAAGGCCAAGATAGAACTCTCCACAGCACTCGAAAGCGAGGTAAACATCCCGTTCATCACCTCCGACGCATCCGGCCCGCGTCACCTGCTTATCAAAATGACACGCGCGAAGCTCGAGGAACTTTCCCGTGAATTCCTCGACCGTGCTATGGCCATCACTAAGCGCGCGATGGAAGCCTCGCCGTTCAAAAATCCCGACATCAACGAAATCATTCTTGTCGGGGGTCAGACGCGTATGCCTGCAATGCAGAAAGCGGTAGAGACCTACTTCGGTAAGAAGCCCAACATGAGCGTGAACCCGGACGAGGTGGTGGCCATCGGAGCGGCTATCCAAGGAGGCATTTTGCAGGGAGATGTGAAGGACATTCTTCTCCTCGACGTTATTCCGCTCTCACTCGGCATTGAAACTCTCGGAGGAGTAGCCACCATGCTCATAGACCGCAACACAACCATCCCTACATCTAAATCACAGACTTTCTCGACAGCTTCCGATAATCAGCCCTCGGTGGAGATACACGTCGTGCAAGGAGAGCGACCGATGGCAAGTGACAACAAGTCGCTCGGTCGCTTCAATCTCGACGGTATTCCGCCGGCTCCGCGCGGTATGCCGCAAGTGGAGGTCTCTTTCGACATCGACGCCAACGGTATTTTGACCGTGAAAGCTAAGGACAAGACATCGAGCAAAGAGCAGTCCATTCGCATCGAAGGCTCGTCTGGCCTTTCGGACGCTGACATCGAGAAGATGCGCAAGGATGCCGAGGTCAACGCAGAAAGCGACAAGCAGAAGAAAGACCTCATCGAAGCGCAGAACGGTGCCGACCAAACAATCTACGCTGCTGAGAAAGCGCTCAAAGAGCACGGCGAGAAAGTAAGTGAGGACATTCGTAAAAATGTCCAGGAAAAAATTGACGCCCTCAAAACCGCGCGCGTGGGCTCGGACGCAGCAGCCATCAAATCCGCATCCGAAGCTTTGTCCGGTGCCATGAGCGCGATAGGTCAGGCGATGAACGAACAGCAAGCTCCTCCTCCGACCGACCAAAAGCCGCCCGAAGAACCGAAAGCATAATTCCTGAAAACGTCCCGTGTTTGCGTTGCAATCGCAGATGCATATAATGAGTAAGTGAAAAACTACTACGATATCCTCGGTGTGCAGAAGGGTGCAACCGAAGAGGACATCAAGGTGGCGTTCAGAAAGCTTGCGCACAAATATCACCCCGACAAAAAGGGCGGGGATGAGGCCAAATTCAAGGAGGTGAGCGAAGCTTACGCTGTACTTTCCGACAAGCGGAAGCGCGCTGAATACGACACGTATGGCAAAACTTTCGCCGGTGGCGGCCCACAGGGCGGACCGCAGGGAGGCTTCGGCGGTTTCGACTTCTCGAATTTCCAGGGCTTTCAGGGATTCCAAGGTCAGAACGGACAGGCATTTGAATTCGACCTCGGGGATATTTTCGGCGACTTTTTTGGCGGCGGCGGACGCGCACGTCGCGGCCGAGATATTTCGATAGACATAGAGCTCCCGTTCCGCGATTCTATCTTTGGTACAGAACGTCGCGTACTTATTTCTAAAGTCGGCACATGTGATGTGTGCGAAGGCACCGGTGCAAAAAAGGGCTCGAAAACTATTACGTGTCCGACATGCAACGGCAAAGGCGAAGTGCGCGAATCCCGCAATTCATTCTTCGGAAACGTGTCCACCTCGCGCACATGCTCACGCTGCCATGGGCGCGGTACGGTGCCGGAGCAGCCCTGCGAAGTCTGCCGCGGAGAAGGCGTGGCAAAACGCGAAGAAGAAATCCGTGTGAGCGTGCCCGCCGGCGTAGAAGACGGAGAAATGATTCGCATGCCGGGCCGCGGGGAAGCGGTGCCGGGTTCAAAAGCGGGAGACCTGTATGTAAAACTCCATGTGCGGGCGGACAAGCTCTTCACTCGCGAGCAGAACAATCTCATTACCGTGCTGCCCATCCGCCTCACGGACGCGCTCCTCGGCGGCGAATACAAGGTTCACACGCTCGACGGAGATGAAATGCTCACGGTGCCGGCCGGTGTTGTCCATGGCGAAATGCTCAGGATTCGCGGCAAGGGCGTTCCTCACGGCAGAGGCGCTCGCGGAGACTTACTCGTACGTGTGGACATCGAATTTCCGAAGAAACTTTCGAAAGAAGCACGCGCCATTGTAGAGAAGCTGCGCGCAGAAGGACTGTAAGGACTAGTGCATAGTCGACAGTGCGTAGTTTGTAGTAAAATACAGAGGCGTTGTTCTGTACGCACTACCCACTACTAACGACGCACTGATTTTATGAGTTTTGATGCACTAGCAAATAGCCTCGGCAGCATTCCGACCGATTGGATAATACTCGGCGGTCTCGCCCTGGCGGCCGCGCTTAGCGCAGTGCGGAGCGGCTCGGAGCGCATCTGCACACTCGCGCTCGCGCTGCCCGGCGCGGTACTGCTTTTGAGTGCGCTCCCCACCGCGGCAATACTCGGCCCCATCGCAAAACAAGTTTCCACGCCTGTCCTTCAGGCGGCGTTGTTCGGCGTCTTGCTCGCGGTTATGTACATGCTCGTTTCTCGCATCGGTCTTTCATACAACGGCGGTTCAGGGCAGACGATACAAGCGGGCATAGCGGGCTTGGCCTTTGTGGTTATTCTCGTGACGATATCGCTCGCCACGCCGGCGCTCGGTTCTATCTGGACATTTGGACCGCAAGTTCAGGGTGTCTTTGGAGAGACCTACCGGTTGTGGTGGCTCATCGGCGGTTATGCGGCACTCGCATTCTCACGCAGAACCTAGTTGTTGTAGACGCCGTTCGCGGTTGCTCCGAAGATGCTGAATGTAGAACCTGAGAAGAACGGTATCAAACTCGTACCGTCAGTATCGCCCGTGTCGGTCAGGAAGACCGAGTTGCCCTCCGTGGCGGTGTTGCCTCCGGGAAGCAGGTAGATACCGTAGCCGTAACTCAGGCCGTAGAGGTATACGTCGCTCGGCCAGTGAATATCGAACTTGACCGTGCGATTGGAACCGCTTGTTGTGATGTCTCCCTTTGCGACGAGTTCCAGCGAGTTGCCTTTCTGGATGGTAATGCCGCCGGGGAAGCTTGAGGTGTACCAGCGACCGTCGACTTCGGCGGGGTAGCTGGTACCGTCCACGACAGTCGCCACATTTGCGATGTCGGAAGCGTCTATGGTGCCTGTTTGCTCCCAGGTAATGGAATCGAGTCGTACGTCCTCTTGTGAGCCCGCGGTCACCCGGACACCGGCAAAGCGGACGCCCGTGTCCTGGATGTTTACGTTGCGGGCTTCACGAGGGTCTTCCGACGAAAGAACGGCGGATGCGGAACCGATGACGAGCGTGTCGTTGGTCCACTGACCGGTACCCTGCACGGGAAGCGTACCCACAACGGGTGAGGAGGCTTCGACAGCGTCGAGCCGCAAGAAGGCTTGCTGACCGGCATAATTGGTGAGGTCTGACGCCATATCGCCGGCAAGAGTCACCGTCTTTGAGGTTCCCGCGGGTACGGTAAAGGAATCGATAAAGGTAGCGTGATGATTGGAGCGGAAATATGCGGTGCTGATGACGCCGCCGTCTTCATCCATTAATTCAGCGTCCGCAAATGCCTTGTCTTTAGAGAACCCGGTGCGCGTGATGGTGACGCTCTTGACCTCTACATCCTTCGAGCCGGCCGTGAGGGTGATGTTGGTGAAAGGGACATAGAGCGCATTCTCCACTGCGAGGGTGGGCGCCGGCTGCGCGGGCATGCTGATGGTGAGCGCGTCTTCAGTAGTGACGGAGCTCGCGGCAGAAGCGACTTGTGAGGCCGGCGAAGCGGGCACGGAGGCTGAGACCTGTACAGCACACAGTGAGTTGAGAGTGGCTCGCGTGGAAGGACCGACGGAGCCGGTGCCTTTCTTCAGACCGTTGGGCGCGAGAATCTCATTAAAATACTTCTCCTGGAATTTTATAACTGAGGCTTTTGTCTTTGCTCCAAAATTCGTCGACTCCATTCCCGGCGAACCCGTACCGCTCGCGGCAATCTGCGTGGCCGCATCAGAGTTCAGAAACTTTTGTAGCGCGAGCACATCTGCCCCGGTGCTACCGACTTTTAAGTCGTGACCCCAAGTGAACGGGCAAACTGACGGCGCCGCCGAAGCTGTGGCGGCAAACATCAACAAACAAGCCGTTGCCGTGGCTCCTATCGTGAGCGTGCGCACGCTTCGATACATGCGCACATAGTAGCAGCCGCAATCTATTTCGCGAACGGAGGTGTGAATAGTGCCTTCATATTTCTCGCGTGCTAGCATGGCGGGATGGAAAGTCCCGTGTCGCGGCCAGGCCTGGTCGGCTGGCTTAATCGTCACAAGCAAAGAATCGGCGCCATCGCCCTTGGCCACACAGCAAAAAAAGCCGAGGAAGTTCTTCTTGATTGGCTGATATACGGGGCGGTGGTGGTATGGGCAACAAGCACTTGGGGACCGATTAAGGGCTCGCTCGTAGCGTTCGCCATAATGGCACCGTTTTCCGCGCTCATGTGTCTTCTGTATTTGCGCCTGTACGACTGGGCAAAGGTCGACTGGTTCGGTTTTGAGCTCATCAAGGAAATGCGCGATGAGGAATCGCATGAGCATTGGTTCGGACACCTTTTGCATCGCCTTATCCGACTTGGAAGCATTCCGGCTTTTGTTGTCCTTTCCATTCATATGGATCCTTTCATGACGACCGTGTATTTTCGCCACAAGCACCTGCAGTACCAAGGTCTAACACGCAAAGATTGGGCCATCTTCTGGGGTAGTGTTTTACTTTCGAACGGATACTGGACGCTGCGCTGGACCGTGATATACGGGGTAGTTCTTTTTCTCTGGAACTTGCTCAGTGCGTAAATAAAGCGCCAAAAAACCCTGTATACTGTGCTTGATGCGCCCGACGCAGCTTGTTCTGTTTACCATTTTTGCGTTGTCCGCGGTTTCTGCGGCGCTCGCATTCAACCGCTATTACGTCGACAGGGATTATTGGGTCTACGCCGAGGTCGACTGCGACCCCGCCCTCCATTCGTGCTTTATAGGCGACGGGGAAACAACGCCAAATTTTTATGAACACATGCAACGCAAAGCATATGCGATTCCGGCTTGTGACGGTTGGAAGGACGAGTGCAAAGTGCTTACCTGCGCTCCTGTAGAGAGCGACGAGCTTTGTAGCATCGCATACTGTTCTACTGATGCGGGCGACCAGTGCTACACGGAGCAGCACAAATAGATATGGAACTCGCCGGACTCTACACTCCTTTACCCATTGCTCTGGTAGAACTCAAGCGTCGGCGACGTGACGCAAAGCTCGTAAAAAAAGTGCGGGATTACTTCGCAGGTTTCCCGCCGCTTGAAGAGTTGAAGCTCCAACCGAAAGCGGTAATGGCACGCGCTCTCATAACGGCGAATCTTGAACTCGAACATTTCTTGAACACGTCCAAGGATCTGTCACTCGACCCTATTTTTTACGAGTTTCGCAATGACAAATTCGCCCACATCAACCCCGAAAAACGAGCACTCGGGCATATGGTTTTCTACGCAACGAACGCTCAGGGAGAGCGTGTGATTACCGGGAGCAAGCGCGTTGTAAATTTCAACACGTACCAAGGAAAAACCTTGGACAAAGTCCAGACGCTGTGGGGTGAAGATCTCGTTGCCTTTCATCACCGCCTCGTGACCTCGCACTTTCCGAATCACAAGCTAGATATCGTAGATTTTTCCGATTGGTTCAGAAAGGCAAGAAAATTCTCTACAGCCTATCCGTATCTGCGCTACTTAGGTCTTTTCCTCGTCCACGGGATTCTTTTCGAGAATTTCACTAATCGCGACGATGAACAGCCGTTCAACGAACAAGTAGTCATCCCTGCCGTGAACAAGCTCGTCGAGATCTTTGGCGTCCCACCAATCATCGTACCTATCGAGCCTCTTGAAATCGATGACCAGCCACATTGGTACTCTTACGACGAAAAAATCCTGAAACAGGCCGGGCCGCAACCAGTACTATGACGTACAACCTCCTTTCAAACCTCCAATTCTGCGGTGACATCGTGAACAGCACATTACCGCTTCTGTATTACACGCATATACCGGCGTCGGTCGTGGCCCTTTTCGTCGGTTTTTACGTGCTGTATCAAACACGAACGACTACCGGATACATTCTATTTGGGCTCGCGTGCGTATTCTCGGTGTGGAGCTGTCTGAATCTTCTGATATGGCTGACCTATGATCAAAATACTCTGATGATAACGGTATGGTCTGCTTTTGGCCTGATGTCAGGTCTTTTGTTGTTACTGACACATTGGTTCGCGCATACACTCATCACCGAGCGTCCGCTTCCTCTGTGGATGGCTGTGATTTGGGGCATAGCTTTCGTCCCCATAATTGTTCTGACGCCGACTGCCCTCAATCTTTCGGGCGTCGACATTAGGAACTGTGTAGCGACTGAGAATCAATTTTTTACCGACTATTATTATTCGCTCGGTTGCCTTGCCATCATACTAACGCTAATCTCGGCATACTTGGGACTCCGTGCGAATAGGGGTTCGTCCGAGGCGCGATCTTCAAAACTCCTCGTGCTTGTCGGATCGCTCCTCTTCATCGGTGGATTCGTCGTGACAGGCGTCGTCGCAAGCTATCTGGTCGACTCCGGACTTATTCCGGACTTCGGTCTTGAACAGTATGGTGTCGCCACCATGACAATTTTCATGGCAATTCTTGCTTATGCCACGGTTCGTTACCACGCGTTCAATCTGAAACTCCTTGCCGCGCAAGCGCTTGTATTCTCACTCGTGATTCTCATAGCCGCCGAGTTTTTATTCGTTAGCTCGAATTTGAACAGAGTGCTGGTTGGCATCACTCTCGCATTTGCAGGAATTTTCGGGTATCTGCTCGTTCGAAGCGTCAAAACAGAGGTCAAACAAAGAGAGCTCATTGAAAAACAAGAGCAGGAACTTGAGGTGATTAATAAGCAGCAAGAAAATCTGCTTCACTTCATCAGTCACGAAGTGAAAGGCTATTTGACGGAAAGCCAGGCGGGGTTTGCTGCCATTATCGAGGGCGACTTTGGAGTCGTGCCGGCGAAGGTCAAAGAGGTGGCGGAGGGTGCACTTGTCGGTGTTCGTAGGGGGGTTTCAACAGTAATGGAAATCCTCGATGCTTCCAATCTCAAGAAAGGCACTATGGCGTTCGCAAAAAAGCCCTTCGACATGAAGCACACGACGCTCGATGTGTTGAAGGAGCTCAAGCCCGCTGCGGACGAAAAGCACCTCACCATCGAAGCGCATATCACCGACGGGCAATACATGCTCTGGGGTGATGAGGAAAAAATTCACCGGCACGTTATTCAAAATCTTATAGACAACGCAATTAAGTACACTCCCGCCGGGACGATAGAAGTTTCGCTGACAGACGGCGACAAAAAGATACGCTTTTCAGTCAAGGACAGCGGTGTCGGCATTAGCCAGGAGGATATGTCGCACCTCTTCACCGAGGGCGGGCACGGGAAAGACTCCATCAAGGTCAACGTGCACTCGACCGGCTACGGCCTCTACATCGCCAAGCAAATAGTAGATGTGCACAAAGGGAAGATTTGGGCGGAGACGAGCGGGGTAGGCAAGGGCTCCAAGTTTATTGTTGAGTTCCCGGCCTCTTAAACCGCCTCGATTTCTGCTATCATAGGGCGCAAGTATGCAGAAACTGCTGACCGGTCTCCAGCCCTCGGGCACGCTTCACATCGGCAACTATTTCGGCGCTCTAAAGCCCTTTGTGGAGCTTTCGCGCGAATACGACGCGATGCTGATGGTCGCTGACTACCACGCCCTTACCTCGCTCAAAAAGCCGGACGAAATGCGCGCCAATATCATAAGCGTGGCCAAAGACTATATCGCGGCCGGTATTGACCCGAGGAAATCTATTATTTTCAAACAGTCAGATGTGCCGGAGCACACAGAGCTTGCATGGATTTTCCAGTGCCTCGTCACAGTGCCGTTCCTCGAACTTTCGCACGCGTATAAAGATAAGGTCGCGAAAGGATTGGAAGCCAACGCCGGTCTCTT
>CALRIB010000019.1 GCA_943359705.1 Candidatus Nomurabacteria bacterium
TTTGGAGTGGCCCTCTTTCAGGAGATGATCCGTGGTCAATTCCGCAAGTGATACGGCCGATAGGGGGCGCAACGTACTCGCGCCCCCTCATCATTTGCTATAGAGTGTTTCAATGAAAGTCGTCGTTGCGACTGGCATCTATCCGCCCGACATCGGGGGTCCGGCGCTTTATGCGGCGGGCGTCGAGGCTTCGCTCAAGAAATTAGGGCATACGCCTGTTCTCGTGCTGTTCGGAGGTTTAAAAAAATATCCCTCCGGACTTCGACACCTTTTGTACGTGTTCACACTGTTCGGGGCTGCTCGCGGAGCAGATGCCATCTTCGCTTTCGACACGTACAGTGTCGGTGTGCCGGCCGCTCTCGTCGCACGCCTGCGCGGCATTCCGCTGGTCATCCGTATCGGCGGAGATTTCGTGTGGGAAACCTATGTCGAGCGTACAAAGAAATTAATTCCGTTGCCGCATTTTTACGAGAAGCTACCGCGATTGCATCTGAAGGAACGCGTCGCGTTCGCGCTCGTGCGTTGGATGCTATCGCGCGCAAAACTGGCGTTCAATACCGAGTGGCTCTTGGAAATATGGCAAAAGCCGTACGGCATTCACAGAGAGCGCGCGCATGTCGTCGCGAATGTTATCGGTGAGCGTCTCGCCCCGCTTGCGAGCGACAACAAGGTGCTGCTGTACGGTCGTACCATTGCCATGAAGAACCGGGACGCGTTTGCGCGTGCATTTGCAACGGCGAAGAAACATGGTGTTGCTCTCGAATTAGAAACCGGACAAGTCACACACAAAGAACTTCTGGAGCGGATGCGAAGCGCCTACGCAGTCGCGGTGCCTTCCATTTCCGAAGTAGCGCCCAACACGATTATCGACGCCATTCGGTGCGGCAAACCTTTTATTCTCAGCAAGTATTCCGGTTACGCCGAGCCATGTAAAGACCTCGGCGTTATCGTCGACCCCCTCGACGAGGAGAGTATGGCCGCAGGCATTCAGAAAATCGCAGACTCGCAGGAATACGCACGGATGCAAGAACATATTCGGAACTTCACCGAAGTGCGAACGTTTGACGACGTTACCCGCGAACTCCTGGCGCTTATATGAGAGTACTTCAGGTAGGCGCTGACAGGTCAAAGCGGGGGATTTTATTCCGCGATTCTCCCGCATTCAAACGACAGGAGGCGTATGCGAAAAAGTTCGGCAACCTCGACATTATCGGTTTCTCGCGCAAGAACGATGGGGTAGATGTCATATCATCCGGAACACTCACCGTGCACCCGACCAATTCGAGTTCGCGTTGGAACTACATGCTCGATGCGCTGCGTCTCGCAAAGAAACTCCCGCGCCCTGATGTCGTATCAGCCCAAGATCCGTTCGAAACAGGATTTGCAGCGTGGCTCATCGCACACCACTTTAAAGTCCCGCTGCACATCCAAGTGCATACGGATTTTTTGTCGGAAGAATATGTTCGCGCACCAATCGATCACATACGGCGCCTGCTCGCTCGATTCATTTTGAATCGCGCCGCACGCATCCGAGTTGTTTCTGAGCGCGTGCAAAAGTCGCTCGAGACCTGTTTTCATATCATGAAACCGATTGCGGTGTTGCCGATATTCGCGGATGTTCAGCGCATGCAAGACGCTCCGCCTGATGCGGTACTTGCCGAGCGGTTCAAACAATTCAAGACCAAACTCCTCGTCGTGTCCCGACTCGAATCAGAAAAGAACGTGGAGCTCGCGATTCGTTCGTTTGCGCAAACCCACAAGTCAGACTTGTGGGCTTGTCTGATTATCGTCGGTGATGGAAGCGAGAAGCAGAGACTCGAAGCGTCGGCCAAAGAGCTCGATGTGTCAGGCCGAGTGTTCTTTGAAGGGGAACGTGATGCCGCTGCGTATTACAAACTCGCCGACGTTGTGCTCGTCCCATCAAAATACGAAGGCTACGGTCTCGTTATCATCGAAGCGCTTGCGGCGGGGAAGCCGGTGCTTTCAACTGATGTCGGAATTGCGCGGGAGGCTGGAGCGATTGTCACGACGTCCGATAAGTTTGCAGGTGCACTTGCTGATTGGTTCAAAAACGGCCCACGGACGGGAGAACTCAAGAACTATCCGTACAAGAATTTTGACGAATACGTGGAGAAGTATTGCAACGACATCGCTGCGTGCGTTCGATAAGGATAGCTGATACAATCGCCCCAATGAAAAACGCAAAAAAGCCCGTTATCGGCTTTATCGGCCAGGGATACGTCGGCAAGAACTACGCCGATGATTTTGAGGCGCGCGGCTACTCGACCGTCCGCTATTCGCTCGAAGAGCCCTACCGTGCCAACAAAGACCTCATCAAGGATTGCGACATCGTGTTTGTCGCAGTGCCGACTCCCTCTACCCCAAAAGGCTTCGACGGCTCTATCGTGATGAGCGCGCTTTCGCTCCTTGGCAAAGGCAAGATTGCGGTCATCAAATCCACTATCGTGCCCGGGATGACACGCGAGTTGCAGGCTGCACACCCCGGCATCATTGTGCTCTTTTGCCCGGAATTCCTTTCGGTTGCCACCGCAAAATCCGACGTAGAGAACCCGTTTGCTAACGTGGTCGGACTGCCCTCCGCGAGCGCGAAACACAAAGCGGCGGGAGAGCTGGTCTTGAGCGTTCTCAAAAAAGCGCCCGTTTCGCAGCTGTGCACGAGCGAAGAGGCCGAGCTCGTAAAGTACGCGCACAACATCAGCGGCTACATGCAAATTCTTACCTTCAACACGGTGTACGATATTGCGGAAAAATTGGGTTGCAGCTGGGGCCCGATACAACGTGCGATAGAGGGCGACCCGCTGGTGTGCAATCGCTATGCGAACCCCGTGCACAAAGGCGGTCGCGGCGCGGGAGGATTTTGTTTCATCAAGGACATGGCCGCCTTCGCCCGGCGCTACGAAGAATTGGTCAAAGAGCCGCTCGGTGTTGCGTTTTTGAATGCCGCGCAGAAGAAAAACATCGCACTTTTGCGTCAATCCAACAAAGATCTCGAGCTTTTGCAGGGAGTGTACGGTGAATCTGCAATACAAAAAAAGAGTGCGAAAAAGCGCGCGAAGCGCTAGACGAAATGCGCCCCACACTTTCATCGTATCGCGGAGTTTGAAATGAAGCAGCGGTGTGAGAGAGTTCGGATATGAATGAGTCTGCGGAGGACAGAAAGTACGGGGTAAATCTCCTTGTCTTGACGCAAGCCGTCGACCTGAACGACCCCGTCCTCGGTTTTTTCCACGGATGGATAGTCGAGCTATCGAAGCACTACGAAAAAATCCACGTAATCTGTCTTAAAGAGGGAAAGCACTTGCTGCCGGCCAATGTCGTCGTCCACTCGCTCGGCAAGGAATCGGGGGTGTCGAGGCTTGTCCATCTGGCGCGATTCTACCGATACATCTGGACGTTGCGGCACGAGTACGACGCGGTCTTCGTACATATGAATCCCGAGTACGTAGTACTCGGCCGGAAGTCGTGGTTTTTGCTTAGGAAAAAAGTCTACCTCTGGCGCAATCATTACTCGGGAGGTTTTCTCACGGTGCTTGCCGTTCTGCTGTCTCGCAAAGTGTTTTGCACCTCGCGATTCTCCTTCACTGCGAGATTCAAAAAGACGCGCATCATGCCGGTCGGTGTTAATTTCGCACCAATTACCGACGTTGTTCGAGAGCCTCGCTCCATTCTCTTTCTCGCACGCATTGCGCCTTCGAAACGCCCCGACATGTTGCTGAGGGCACTCCGCGCATTGAAGGAGCGCGGAATACCATGCAGTGCGTCCGTGTACGGCTCATCGCTCGCCGAAGATGAACAGTTTGCTACCGATACACGAGCGTTCGCACAGAAAGAAGGATTGAATGTTGTGTTCCACGAAGGCGTCCCGCATCAAGAAACCCCGAGGATTTTTGCTTCCCACGATATATTCGTCAACTTGAGCGCGTCGGGTATGTACGATAAAACGCTTTTTGAGGCGGCTGCAGCAGGCTGTTTGGTCCTTGCTTCGAGTCGCGATTTTGCCGCTCTCGTGGATGCTCGATTTGTGTTTGCAGAGAACGACATCGATGATTTGGCCAGGAAACTCGAAGCGTTGCTGGCATTGCCGGAAAGGGAAAAGGAATCGGCGCGAGAGAAGTTCAAAGCGCTCGCCGAAACCCAAAGTTTGCAGCGGTTAGTCGACCGGCTTGTCGAAGAGATGCGTTAATATCGCATGTGCGCGTGCGTCCCACGTGTACTTTTTTGCGAGTTCTTTTGCGCGCGCTGCTTTTGCGCGAGCTTCTTCCTGATTCGAGAGGACGCGCTGAATACATTCGGCGAGTGAGTTCACATCGTCGGGTGTGAACCAAAACGCTGTCGAGTCGCTCAGTATTTCCCGGATGCTCGGGAGATCGGACGCCACTATTGGGACGCCGGAGGCCATGTACTGGAAAAGCTTGAGGGGAGAAGTGTAGTGCGAAGAAATCTTCGGCTTTGCGCTGTTGGGTAGGACAAGTACGTCGGCTGCCATGAGAAAGCCGGCGATTTTTTCTCGGGGTTGGAAACCGATGATATGCACACGCTCGCTTGCGTACGATGCCTTAAACTCGGCGAGCTCGCTGTCGACCCCGCCCATAAGGACAATGCTGACGTCCGGGGGTAGTAAGCGGGCGGTTTCTGCGAGCGTCTCGGCGCCCTTCCATCCGTAAAAGTGTCCTGTATACAGTACGATTTTTTTGTGCGGGTCGACGCCCACTGCTTTCCACACTGCTTCACGTGAAGGAGCCGAAGCGAATTCGGAAAGGTCAACCGCGTCGGGCGAGACCGCTATCTTGTGGGCAGGAACGCCGAGTTCTACGAGCCGTGTTTTGAGGCCGCCGCTTATGACAATAATCTTCTGCGCACGTGCGAGCGCTCTTTTAAAAAGGAACGTCCGCTCCGGAATACTGTGAACCTCGAGGGCAATCGTACGTGAGCGGGCGAAGAGTGCGACCTGATAATCGCGTGTGTACACGAGTAAATCATCGAAACGCATAGTCGAGAGTGAGAGAAGAAAACTGAGTTGGTCGAGAGCAAACGCAGCACGCGCACGCTCAAACTTTCCGAGGAGGTCGCTCGCCCATAGTTTACGCAGAGAGAAATTTCGTCGGATTCCGTAATAGGTAAACGGGTCATCTTGTAGTCCGTGGCGGCGCGTCGGTGCCAAGAGCTCTACGCGTGCACCGCCCGCGGCGAACTCTTCGCACATTTTCATAATGGCGTAGCCATGCGCGCGGTCCGTGGGCAGTCGCACGAACGTCACATACGCGATTTTCATCAACGTGACTATACCACCTCTCTGTGTCAAAATCCCCCGTATGTTCTGGTGGCGAAAAGAGGTTAAAAAGGACGCTCCAACCATCCTCATTACGGGCGGTCTTGGCTTCATTTTCTCGCACGTAACCGAGTACTACGTGAAAAAAGGCTGGAATGTCGTCGTTGTCGACAACCTCTCAGAAGGGAGCAATCCGCAGATTATCGACGGGTCGTTTAAGCATATCAATGCGCACATGGCGCAGCTCGAGGTAGTCGAGCGAATCATTCGCGAGGAGCCCGATTACATCATTCACGCCGCCGCGATTACGGATGTCGACTACTCCATCCGCGAGCCGCGCCGCACCTTCGAGAAAAATATCCGTGGCGAAATTCATGCGTTTGAAGCCGCCCGTAATCTCTCGAAGCTGAAGAAGATTATGTACGTTTCCACGGATGAAATATACGGCGAATGTGAACACCCGATGCGCGAAGATGAAATGCTTGCGCCGCGCAGCCCCTACGCAAGTTCGAAAGCGGCCGGGTCACTGATGCGCACCGCGTACGAGAACACCTACCCGACTCTTTCGGGACGCATGGCGGAGATTCGCCCGTGCAATATATTCGGTCCGCGGCAAGATTCCGCCAAGATTCTGGCGCGTATCAAAAAGAGTTTGCACACCGGGGAGCCGGTCCCGCTGCACAACGATGGACTCGGATACCGGGAATTTCTCTATGTGAAAAACATGCCTTCCGCGGTCGACCTTGTGCTTGAAAAAGGCGACGGTATCTACAATATCGGAGTGGGGCACGGCTCTACGGTTGCCGAACTAATCCGGAAAGTCGAATCGATTACGGGCAAGAAAATCTCCACCACCCCTTCCCATCGCTCCGGCATGGACTTGAAATATCAGACCGATACCTCGCGGATACACGCTCTCGGGTGGACACCGGCATATTCATTCGAGGAGGGCCTGCGTGAATATTTTACGCTTCCCGAATAGGGCACGAGCACGGCTGCTATGAAGAAGACCAAGATACTCTTCGCCGTCCCGCGCTTCAGTGTCGGCGGGGCGGAAAAATTCCTCATCCGCCATCTGGCCGCCCTGGATAGAGAACGATACGCTCCGTCGCTTATCACCATCTTTGACGAGCAAAAAGATTCGTGCGCGGACCAGGTGCATATCGACCGCTGTTTCCGTTTCCGCTCTACCTGGGACATCGCGGCGTTCTTTCGTTTGTGCATCTACATCCGGAAGGAGAGACCCGACGTCGTGGTGACGCACCTCTTTACCGCAAATCTACTTGTACGCATCGCCGCGATACTGGCGCGCGTACCCGTCATTATTTCCTACGAACACAATATCTATCCCAACAAGAGGGGATGGCAAGTGTTCATGGACCGAGTCCTTTCTTGGGGGACAAACCGCATCATTGTGGATTCCGATTCTGCACGGACTTTCACCGCACAGCAGGAATCCATTCCGCTCAAAAAATTCGAGACCATATTTATTCCGCCGCTTCTCGACGAGCGTAAGCGTAGGACCCCGGAGGCGCTGCGCTCCGATTTGGGCATCGAGCCGGATGCGCCGGTCGTCGTGACCGTGAGCCGTCTTGTAATCGACAAGGGGCACACGTATCTCATCGACGCGATACCGCACGTGCTCGCACAATATCCGCGGGCCCGATTCCTCATCGGCGGCTGGGGACCGCTCAAGCAGGGTCTTGAAGCGCAGGTAGAAAAGCTCGGGCTGCGCGGTCGTGTCACACTTCCAGGCAGAGTCGACGGTCAGGAATTTCTCGCCCTCGCCGACGTGTATGTCGACCCGTCGATTTCGACCGATCTCCCGGTCGGCATCATGGAAGCGATGCGGGAAGGGAAGGCAATAGTCGCGACGTCTGTAGGAGACGTCCCGGTTTTTATCGAGAACGGAGTCACCGGCCTCATCGCGCCGCCGAAAGATCCGCCCGCGCTTGCCGAGGCGATTTGTACGATGCTTGCAGATACTGACCTCCGAGCCACATTGGGGCGCGCGGCGAAAGAAAAAGTCGCCGGCTATTCTCTCGAAGCGTATATACACGCGTTTGATGCGCTCGTCGAGACGTTGCTCCTGCACAAGCGTTCATGAAATTTGTATCTCACATGTCCGCATCAATTCGACGGGAACCGTTTCTCTGGGGGATTCTTGCGCTCGCGTTCTTTTTGCGTGTCGTCGCAATCGGCTACGGACTCCCGCTTATCGTGGTCGCCGACGAAGCGCCCTTTACGCTTGCCGCGCTCAAAATGCTCCAGCTGCATACGCTTATCCCGTCGCTCCATCTCGGCGAATTCTCGACCATTCTCTACTATCCGCCCTACGTCTCGTACCTCCTGCTGGCGCCGTTCTCCGCCATAATCGGGGTCGAGTACCTACTTTGGCATGGCGACCCCGCGCTGTTCCAAGCGCACCTTCTCTCCGACCTCTCGCCCTTTTTCATCGCCGCCAGGCTCGTAAGTGTGCTCTTCGGCGTCGTGTCGGTATATCTCGTCTACCGCATTGCAGAATCGCTTTTTCGCTCCCGCGTTGCCGCTACTGCCGCCGCCTTTCTACTCGCTACCAGTCTCTTGCATGAGGCGCTCTCGATGGTCGGACGACAATGGGTACCGGTCTCGAGCGTGTTTTTAGTCGTTCTTTTTATTCTCACCAGGGGCGAATTGCCGCTCGGGCGCCGCTACGTCGGCGCATTTATGGCGGCAGGAGTCGGGATGGGCGTGTCATTCATCGCTGCGCTCGCGTGTCCGCTCATTGGGCTCTATTATCTCGTGTACGACGCGCCGCCGCTTCGCCGCATCTTTCGTGATTGGTTGCCGATGGTTTCGGGCGCGCTCCTCTTTTTTGCTCTCACAGGAGTAGCATGGTTGCTCTACCACGGCGGTAACAGTTTTGCCGGGAGCCTTTCCCTTACGGAAGCGAAATCGCTCGGGGGGTACCTTGGAAGTTTCCCGCTGGTGGCGTCGCTCGTCACTTTTTCTGAGCCGGTGCTTGTAGGTCTCGCTCTTGCCGGTCTCGCGCTCTCTGCCGTATGGTATCGAAGGGTCGCGATACTCATCGCTAGCTTCGTCGTTCTGTACATCTCGACGTTCTATATCGTATTTAGGTTCTCGCCGCGCTTCATCTTGCCGCTCGTTCCGCTCCTGGCAATTCTCGGCGGGTATGCGGTCGCGCGTTTGTGGAACTCGCGCAGCCGATTTGTGATTCTCGCACTTCTCGCCGTCCCGCTCGTTCTCTCCCTTCGACTGGATTTTCTCGCGTTGCAAGGCGACACGAGGACGCTCGCCCGTGAATGGGTACTCGAGCATCTCAATGCGAAGGATAAGATATTGGTCTACGCATCGGGGACGCGGCTCCCGACGAGTGCGGAGAGCGTCGAAGAATTGCGCGCGCTGGACCTCGCGGCCGTTCGCAAAACGGATGAGGCGGAAGCGACACTCGAAAAAAGCGGCGTGCCCCATGCCCTCAACAACCTCACTGAAATTAACGAGTCCGCTTTAATGCGGCTTCCCGCATACGCTCGCGACCACGCCTACGCATACTTGTTCTTCGAGCCGCGTTCCGCGGTGACGGCAACGACGTCGAAGATTTTTGCCGAGTTCGCAGAGAGCGCGACGATAGTACAGAAATTCGTAGGATTCGGCACCGATGACGCGGCGATTGCCGACAGCTCGTTTCTGGCACCGTTTACGGAGCTGTTCCGGACCCGATTGCTCGGACCCGATATTGTGATATACCGACTACACTAATGCGCGTCACTGTCATCATACCGACCTACAACGAATCGGGCGCGATAGACTCGCTCCTCGATGAAGTGCTTGCGGTGTTCCGCGGTGCGCCGCAACACGAGTGGCACGCGCTTATCGTTGATGCCAATTCTCCGGACGGCACCGCCGACATCGTCCGAAGGAAAATGCAAGGCAACACGAATCTCCACTTGCTCGTGGAGCCGGGGAAGCGCGGCATCGCCACCGCCTATATTGCAGGTATGCGCTATTGCATTGAGACGCTGCACGCGGACGCATTCGTCGAATTCGACGGCGACGGGCAGCACGACCCGCGCGACATTCCAAGGCTCGCAGACGAGCTTGACCGCGGCTACGACCACGTTATCGGCTCGCGGTACGTGCCGGGCGGCAGCGTCCCGCGTGAGTGGGCGCTGTACCGCAAGCTGCTGAGCCGACTTGGAAGTATGTATGCGCGGATACTTTTGGAGCTTCCTGTACGCGATGCCACCTCCGGTCTTAAGGCGACGCGCTTGAGTGTGGCGCGATTTTTGCCGCAGAGCGAAGAGCAACTGCTCTCGCGTCAGTACGCGTACAAACTCCAATTTGTGCACGACCTCGTGCGCGCCGGTGTGCGGATACGGGAAATCCCTATCGCGTTTCGCATGCGGGAACACGACATATCGAAGAGCGCGTGGTACGACATTATGGAATCGCTCCGCGTCACGCTTATCTTGCGCTTTAGGACTGTGCCGTACCTTTGGGCTTGGAGAGCTCGAGGAAAACGAGGCCGAGCGGAAGCGGCTGAAGCAGAAACGTCCGCGCGTGGGGAGTAACGGCCTTGCCGACCGCAAGCAACTCTTTTTTGTCGAAGAAGCGCTGCTCGGTCCACGGCCAGAAGCGGCGCAGGAAGCGCGGGCGCGTGCAGATGTACCAGAGCGCGTGATAGGAGTATTGGTAGGGGACGGAGAGCAGGGCGGTGCCGCCCGGTGCCAGCGCGCGGTAGTGCTCGCTCGCTACTACCACCGGCTCGTCAAAGTGCTCCAAAAGTCCCTGACTCCATACAAAATCAAATTTCTCGGTGAGAGCCAGTTTGGTGCAATCATCAATCAGAAAGGACGCGTTGTGCACTCCCGCGCGTTTGGCGGAGTCGGCGGCCTGCCGTACCGCTACGTCCGAAATATCGATGCCGACGAGCTTTTGAATCTCGGGACAGAGCGAGAGCGTCAGCGAGGCGCGGCCGCATCCCATCTCAAGCACGGTTGAACTCCGGGTGAGATACCGGCGCAGCACACGGCGAAAGAAAATATTATAGGTCGAGCGGCCGAAGTCGATGACCTTGTCCAAGGTCCCTTGCCGCTCCCAAATCTCTTGCCACTCTTGCTTTTGCTCAACGTCTTTCTGCACGCGCAAAGTATACCCCGTTAGATAGACTGAGCGAAACTCTTTCAATATTCCTTATCCGTAGGTATCTAACGGGGTATACCGTTTCCGGCGGGCGGCAACAATTATCGGATACTCGTATCCCTCCGTCTGAACGTACGAAACCGCTTCCAGGCCAAAAACGCTCCCCAGGACGCAAGGATGAGAAGGAAGGGTTCGGCGGGCATCCGGTAGCGGGTGTCGTCACTCGAAGGCCCTGTGAGGGCGGCGAACGCGTTTAGTATCAGAAACGCGCATACCACCCACCACACGTATTCACCTCGCCGGCGCAGCGCAAACACGGTCGCGCCGACTGCTGCGCAGTACGCGAGCACCCAAAGAATACGCTCGATGAGGCGCGGTATGTGGGTGAATACTTGGACAAACGCGTCACCCCACCGGTGCTGCGTAAGCATCCCCCATGCGCCCTCTCCCTGCGCGTGTTCGCCGGGGAGGATACCGAACACATGCATATGGTAGGTCACGTTCACGATGCTCGAGCCGAAAAAGTACTGAATTGATTTCAGAATGTGGAATAGTGCGTATTGGAAGGGGTGCGCCAGTATCACTTCTTTCGCTATCGCAGTTTCTTCCGCAGTGTACGAAAAGTCGCGCAGGGCATCCTCGTCTCTCGGTACGTAGAGTCCGTCGATGCTGTATTTCTTTGCGATCTCAAAATATGAAGTGCCCGTCCGCACCTGCTCGAAGAGCGGCATATTGACGGCGTAGAGGTTGTATCCGGAAACGGAGGAGAAGGCGAAATGACCTGAGAGTGAGTAGTTGCGTACCATCCACGGGACGACGAGACACGCGAGTGCGATAAAAAATATCGCGATATTACGCGCCGCGGCGCGCCACGATTCTCTATGCGCAAGCGCCATGCACGCAACGAGGGGAGCGACATAGAGGCCGATAGGGCGCATGTACACCGAGAGGGCAAGAAAGACTCCGGCAGCGGCATACGGCAGCCATGGGTGTCTCGAGCGAGCACCTATAGCGTACACACTCAGAGTGAGAAACAGCATGAAGAACGATTCGGTGATAGGAGTCCACGCCGCATACATAACTATCGGGTCAACCATGTAGATGAGTGCGGCTGCGACGGCTACAGAGCGCGGGAAATACCGCGCGCCGATCAGGTATATGAGCGCGACGGTACAGGCGGTGACTAATAGCTGTAGAAGCGGCACAACCGTCAGTGTTTTGAATATCACGAGCACCAGCGCGAGGAAGATCGGATATCCCGGTACGCGCAAAAATTCGGGAGGACCGTCGGGGGTGATAGAAAATCGTCCGACATCCAGCATATTCTGCGCGAGGTGCACGTATTCGGTCGTATCCGCCATGTCACTAAACTCGAGCCCTACCATTTTCCCCAAGCTCGTGCCGTTGGCCGACCCGGCAAGAAATACAGCACCGAACACAAGGAGATAGAGAGCGACACAGCCGGCGGCCAGGATGCGGGCCACTCCTGCGTCCGACCGGTTGTTGCCGAGCAGACGTATGCGTAAGAGTTCGAAGAGCATCTTCACGACGTCTTTCGCACGAAGACGGCTCGAGAAATCATTTATCCAAATGATGGGCACCTCTTTAATTCGCAGTCCGAGGTGTTTTGCGCGCAAGAGTATTTCGACGTCAAAACTCCAGCCCTTTGTTTGCAGCTTGCTGAAGAGCAGTTCCGCTGCTCTTTTGGAGAACAGCTTGAATCCGTTCTGCGAATCGACGACGGGGAGCGGGACCAGGATGCGCGTGATGATACGGAACGCAAAGCCAAGCGCCTCGCGGAAAAGCGGCTGCGGGACCAAAATCTTCGCCGAGGTAATGCGGCGCGAGCCGATGACGACGTCGTGCGCATCAAGAAAGGGGAGCAGGGTATCGACCTGCTCGATGCTGGTCGAATTGTCGGCATCCATAAAAAGCCGCGCTTCGCCTTGCGCGTCCAGCATGCCAATCTGCACCGCCGCGCCCTTGCCCTGATTATTCGGCAGGGCGATGTGTCTCACGCGAGGCTCCGCTGCTTCCACGGTGCGCACGACCGCCATCGTATTGTCGGTAGAGCCGTCGTCGACAACAATAACTTCCCATTCGTACGGTTTCGCTCTCAGGAATCGCACAACGGCGGCGAGTGTTTTTTGTATCCGCGCTTCCTCGTTGAATGCGGGAATAATCACCGAGAGGTACGGGCTCATACACTCGGAGTGCCCTGTTCTTCGGCGGAAATCGCCTGCACGGTCCCTCTGAAGACGAACAATTTGTAGCCGAAGAAGTTGCCGAGCACGGACACCGGAATGGTGAGAAGCACCGAAATATTCGCCCATAGTTTCTCCGAGAGGCCGAGCGGTGCGCCGATGCCGTTGACGAGGAGTGAGATAATGCCGACATTGATAAGCGCAACG
>CALRIB010000020.1 GCA_943359705.1 Candidatus Nomurabacteria bacterium
TGGCTCGTCATCAACAACCGTAGAACAAATTACCGCCGCACGGACGGATGGCGAGATACCGGTCGTCTACACGCACTGGGGAGTGGAGTACGCCACGACTTCATTTTCTTATTCGCGCGAATTAGCACATAGTTTTATCGACGCGGGCGCGGAAATCGTCATCGGCTCGCACCCGCACGTTGTCGAGGAGAGTGAGCGATACAAGGGCAAGTACATCTATTACTCACTCGGCAATTTCATTTTCGACCAATACTGGAATGAGGACGTACGCACCGGTCTCTTGCTGGTCGTCACGTTCAACGGACACGGAGTCGCTGCCTTGCGAGAGATACCGATTCATCTCGAACGCGACCGCCGTACTTGCCCGCTCGGCGCGTAACGGCTGTGCACAGGACTCGCCGTGGAGGCGCGGGAGCGCGGTACAATTTTAGTATTAGGGGATAACACACGTATCAGTATGATAAGAGAATGGCTTGTTGGTGCTGCCACGGGAGCGATGATGTTGTTCGGTGCTTCGTCGACATCCGACCATCGGCCGCTTCCTCCAAAGGGAGAAAAGCCCCACGACTCTGCAGCAATTAAGGGTTCGGTAGATATCGCCTGCGTTGCCGCCGCCGTAGCCGCGCGCGAGCAATCCCTGAGCGGCGGGATGACGACTTTCACGACCGACGCCAACGCCGCGTACAGCGCACGCGCTTCCGCTCTCGCGAGCGCGTACGCACAAACGGGTAATGAGGCAGTCAAAAAGGCAGTCCGCACCGCGTGGAGCACGTTCAGCGCGAGTCTCAAGGTCGCGCGCCAAAATTGGAATAGCGCACAGCGAACCGCATGGTCACATTTCAAAACTGCTGCAAAAGCCTGCCGCGGCGGCGAGGCCGTGTCCGATTCCGGCAACGCGTCTGCCGACGCGAGTCTTGGGCAGCAATAGATTGAGAAAAGGGGAGGAATAGGTATGATAAGTGCGCGCCATGGCCTGCCTGCCGGTAGGCAGGCGCGCACTTTTTCAGCAAGGGAATGCCGATGGTTGTGCTTAGTGTTGCCAGATCGTCTAATGGTAGGACTTCTCCCTCTGGAGGAGAGTATCTTGGTTCGAATCCAAGTCTGGCAACAGTGAGCGCAACAAGTGGTAAGATTTGTGCACATGCAGAAATTTTTCTTGGGTGCCGTTTTAATCCTAGTTGTAGGCGGTGGTGCTTATCTCGTGTTTTCGAAGGCCTTTGCGCCGCAATCATCAACGACTTCACCGCTTGCTTCAGATTGGCGCACATATGACGGGGGCACGTGGACCATCCAATACCCGAAGTCTCTGACCCCTGTCAACAAAACGGCGAATCATCCAAGCTTGCCGACCCTCATCTCGTTTGAAGGTTTGAAAAATGGAGATTTTATTGGCGTTCATCCCGACACTCTCACGGGGGGCGCTATTGGTAAAGCGATTCTCCAACGCGACCCCGGTCGCTCAGACGTATTGAGCACGCTTCTCAAAATCCAAGAAGAGTCGGGAGGAGACGGAATCAGAATTGTTTCATCTGGAAAAATCAACCTGAATAATCTTGCCGCAGCGCAGTTCATATATACCGACACCTCTGATCCAAGTCACCCAAGTTACATAATTTCTACGACACTCAATAAAGGCGACGACTTGCCCCTCATAAGTTACATTACAACCTCAACGCAACCCGACCCGGAAACTCAACAAATTTATAACGCGATGCTATTAACATTCAGTTTTAAGTAGCATAAAAGATTTCAATTCTTGATATCCTTGTCTCTAAATAACAGTTCGGAACTTGTGTAAGCGCAACAGTCAAGCATGTCAACACAAAAAGAAACGATAGATTTTATTCTTGAGCAGCTGGGAAATGGCAAGCGGTTTTCGGCGCGGGCGATGTTTGGGGAGTATGCTCTCTATGCTGACGGCAAAGTCGTGGCTCTCGTTTGTGATGATTTGCTCTATGTAAAGATATCGCCGGCGAGTGTGCAGCTTGAAAGCTTGTGCGAGAAAGATTCTCCGTATCCCGGAGCAAAGCCGCACTATATGATTGAAGAAGACCAACTTTCCAAAATGGAGGAGTTGCCGACAATTTTATTGAATATTGCAAAATCTCTTCCCGCGAAGAAAAAGAAAGCAAGACTCTAAAAGAGTCTTGATACCTACGCCACAGGCGCAGGCAAAAGCTGTCTGAACACATCGCTCAAATCTTTGATGCCGACCGGTTTGGTGAGATGCGCGGAGAATCCCGCGTCGAGCGCTTTTTGTTTATCTTCGCGAAGCCCGTAGCCGGTGAGCGCCACGACCGGCGGAGGAGGGACGCCGCGACCATGCAGGGCGAGTATGACTTCGTAACCGTCCATGTGCGGCATACCGATGTCGAGTAAGATGATGTCGAAATCTGCGAGATTCTTCTGCGCCAAGGCTGCTTCGCCTGAGTAAACGGCTTCCGCATGGCTTCCGAGCTTATTGAGGAGCTTCACGAGAGAATTTGCCGCTTCTTCGTTGTCGTCCACGACCAACACGCGCTTCGGCATACCTTCTGCGGTTCTGTGTGAGCCTGTCTCGGGCGCGAAACTGAGAATATTGGTGATGGGGAGTCTGACGATAAATTCGCTTCCTTTGCCTTGTCCGTCGCTCCGGGCTTTGATGGTGCCTTTGTGCAGTTCCACGATTTTTTGCACGAGTGAGAGTCCGATGCCGAGTCCGCTGGAATTTCTCGTATCGCGCCCTTGATAATAAATCTCAAAGATATTCGGAAGATCATCGGGGTGAATGCCTTCGCCGTTGTCACGTATTTTAATGACTGCGTACCCCGCCTCTTTCGAAAGATTGACCCAAATCGAGCCGCCCGAGGGAGTGAATTTTGCGGCGTTGTTCATCAGGTTGGTGATGGCCTGTTCGAGTCGTGTATCGTCGGCCCATACGGGGAGGAGCGTCGAGGGATAGGTGAAATGGAGCGTGATATCGGATGCGCGCAAAAGCGCGTCGCTTGCTTTCAGCGAGCGTTCGACGAGTTTGCGCAGCTCGAGCGTGTGGGGGACGATCTCTATCTTCGCCTGCGTGAAGCGCGTGACGTCGAGCAAGTCTCCGAGGAGTTTGGCCAGATGGTCGAACTGGTACTCGATGTTATCGAGCTCTTCGCGCACGTTGGTCGTGGTCTCGCTCAGCTTGAGTAGCTCGAGCGCGCTTTTGATGGGGGCTAGCGGATTGCGAAGCTCGTGCGAGAGACTTGCGAGAAAGAGGTCTTTGGCCTTGTCACGTTTGGATATTTCGTCGGAGAGGCGGCCGTTGTCGAGAATCACGCCGAGGTCGTTGGAGAACTCTTTGAAGAATTCAAGGTCGTCGCGTGTGTACACGCGACCGGAGTCCGCGTATCCGAGCGAGAGTGCGCCGAGCGTGTTGCCGAGCGCGCAAATAGGAATGATCATGAGCGATTTGAGGCCGAGGCTTTGCATCGCCTTGAGGTGTTCAGGGGAGCGTGCGCCTTGTCGTATCGTCTCATCGGTCACGACGGGGACGAATTGCGCCTCGCCCGTCCTGATGGCGGTGTATAGGTCGGCGGAATTTTTCTCGGTCGTGGGGAATCGCTTCTCGAACTCAAAGAGGTAATCGGTCATCTTCTGGTCTCGATGAATGACCGCGATGCGCTCGAGGCCGCCCTGCTCATTCAAGACGTCGATGGCGCACCAATCGGCGAGCGAGGGGACGGTCAGCTTGGCTTTTTCGAGGAGCCAGGTGCGAAAATCGATTTTTGTTGAAAGAATCTTTGCCGATTCCAACATGAAACGGAGTTTGTCTTCGCGGGACGTGATGCTCGAGACATCGGCGACGTCGAGTGGAGGTGCATTCACTGGTTCATTTGTACCGCACTATAGCACCTATTGATGAGGGGAGGATGAAGATTGAGCCGAGCGCGATATGTTTTTGCGATGCGTGATAGGATGCGCGCATGTTGATAGACGACGTGACAGTGCGATTTGAGGCGGGGCATGGCGGCAAGGGCGCTGTGGCTTTCAACAAAGTGAAGCTTGCACTGGGGCCTACGGGAGCCGACGGCGGACAGGGCGCCAGTATTTATCTGGAAGGTATCGCCGATGTCGGTGCACTCTCACATTTTGCTGCGCGAAAAGTAATTACCGCCGAGAACGGCAAGGACGGTCGCGGACAGTTTATCGACGGTCGCGGGGGCAACGACCTCGTCCTCAAAGTGCCGACCGGTACGCGGCTCACCAATGTTGATACCAAATATACCCGCGAAATCACACAGGTGGGGGAGCGATTGCTCATTGCGGGCGGCGGCATAGGCGGAAGAGGAAACTTCAAATTTCGCTCATCTACCAATACCTCGCCAAAGGAATCTGAAGAAGGGAAGCCGGGCGACGTGGGCACGTATCATCTGGAGCTCCTTCTTATTGCCGACGTGGGGTTGGTGGGCTTGCCGAATGCGGGTAAGTCGAGCTTGTTGAACGAACTCACGCGCGCCAACAGCAAAGTGGCGCATTACGCCTTCACGACTCTCGAGCCGCACCTCGGCGCCTACTACTCGCTCATCATCGCCGACATTCCCGGCCTCATCGAAGGCGCATCTGACGGCAAAGGTCTCGGCGTCAAGTTCTTGAAACACGTCGAACGCACCAAAACACTTTTTCATCTTGTCTCCGCCGAATCCGACGACCCGGTGCGCGACTACAAAGTGGTGCGTAAGGAACTCGAAGCCTACGACCCGGCGCTCGGCAAAAAGTCCGAGCATGTCTTCCTGACCAAAAGCGATGCGGTGGAGCCGGCAGCACTCAAGAAACTCCTCGCGGCGCTCAAGAAGGCCGGTGTTAAAGCGCAGCCGCTTTCGATTCTCGTCCCCGAAAGCCTGGAGGAAGTGAAAAAGATACTGAACGGCATCCAGGATGAAAAGTTGGCTCACCCACGGTCGGCGTGATATTCTCCTTCGTACTATGTCAGGACTTCGGGGCAGAATAACCGCACTGGTGGCGCGCCTTGGCGGCGCGAAGCTCGTTGCCGCAGGAGCCGTCGTGGTGGTGGCCGTAGCGTGGTACGGGCTCTCGGGCTCAGGCGGTACCAAGGAACAACTCCTCACGGTGCAGCCGGGAGAATTTATCCGGCAAGTTTCCGTCTCCGGCAAAGTCATCGCCGCAGAAGATGTGGACCTCGGATTCTCGCAAAGCGGTCGCATCTCGCGCGTGTACGTGAAGGTGGGTGACCGCGTGGGAGCCGGCGCGACATTGGCGGAAATTGAGAACGGCGATTTGCGCGCGGCGGTCTTGCAGAAAGAGGCGGCGCTCGAAACCCAGCAAGCCAAACTCGCTTCGCTCAAGTCGGGCACGAGACCGGAGGAAATCGCGGTCGCGCAGTCTACCGTAGACAGCGACACGGCGGCGCTCGACCAAGCCACCCATGCACTCCTAAACGCAATTCAATCGGCCTACAATTCCTCCGACGATGCCGTTCACAACAAGCTCGACCAATTCATTAACAATCCGAGCACATTTAGTGCGAAAGTGAATTTTCCGGTGGCCGATTCACAAGTCGCACTTTCGCTCGAGACCGCGCGTCCGCTTATGGAGAAGACACTCAGCGATTGGCAAACCGGAGTCGGCTCACTTTCCGCGACACAGGATCTCTCTGCCGCAGTCACAACGGCCAACGCCAATCTCGCCGCGGCCGCATCGCTCCTCCGCCTCGGCTCAAATGTCATTAAGAGCGCCATCACCACGCAGTCCTACCCGCAGGCGACCATCGATTCGTACGCCTCTGCGGTCGCAACCGGCCGCACCAATCTCGACGCCCAAACGACGGCGCTCACGAGTGCGGTGACCGCGCAAAAAAATGCCGCAGCGACGCTCGATAAAGACAAGAAAAATCTCGCGCTCAAACAGGCCGGCAACGTGCAGGCCGACGTGGACGCGCAGGCGGCGCAGGTAAAGGTGGCGGAAGCTGATCTCGCGAGCGCACAGGCGCAGCTCGCAAAGACCGTCATTCGCGCGCCGTTCGCCGGCATCGTTTCCACCATGGATTTGAAAGCAGGCGGCATTGCCTCGGCCAACGCTTCCGGCATCTCGCTCTCGAGCAGCGGCACCTACCAGATAGAGAGTTTCGTGCCCGAGGTCAACGTAGCGCTCGTTAGTGTCGGCGACACGGGTGATGCCACGCTCGACGCGTACGGTGCCGACCAGAAATTCCCGGTGCACATTATTTCCATCGACCCGGCCGAGACCGTGCGTGACGGTGTCTCCACCTACCGCACCAAGCTCCAATTTGCGGGTATTGATGCGCGCATCCGCTCAGGGATGACGGCCAACGTCGTCATCACCACCGACAAGCGCGAGGGCGTCATCAGCATCCCGCAAGGACTTGTGACGGAAAAAAACGGCGCGAAATATGTGCCGGTCAAAAACGGAGAGAACACGGAGCAGCGCGCCGTCACAACCGGCGTCATTTCCTCCTCGGGCAGCGTCGAGATAGTGAGCGGACTGCGCGCCGGAGACGCCGTCGTCGTATCCCCGTAGCACAATGCCTATCAACGTACGCATCGGTTTGTACCTCGCGCTGCGCCAGGTGCGACGCGCGTCATTTTGGACGACCGGCCTCATCATTTTCGTGATGGTACTGACCTTCCTCAATCTCGTCGTTGTCTCCGGCATTCTCGTCGGACTCATCCAGGGTTCTATCGACCAAGTACGCACGAAATATACGAGCGACGTCATCGTCTCGGCCCTCAACGATAAGAAATTCATCGAGAACAGCCCCAACATCATCGCACTCATCAAATCGCTTCCTGAAGTGGAGGCCGTTACGCCGCGGTACCGTGAGAGCGGCGTCTTGGAAGCCAACTACAAGACGCGCAAAGACACCGATAAGGCCAACACGGCTCCGGGCCAAATCGCAGGCGTCGACCCGCTCGCGGAGGAGGCGGTGACGGGCATTCAAAAAGATATCGTCGAGGGTTCATTCCTCGCGCCGGGCGATTACGACCAGGTCGTACTCGGGCATTACCTCCTCAAACAATATGTGCCGATTGAGACGCCCGCATTTTCCACGCTCTCGAATGTCGGCATCGGCTCAAAGATTCGTCTCAAGGTCGGCGACGTGACGCGCGAAGTGACGGTGAAGGGGATATTGAAGAGTAAGGTCGACGAGATAGCGCTGCGCACCTTCATGCTCGACACGCAGTTCCGCAGCATGATAGGCCGCTCAGACGGCAACGTGACCGAGATTGCCATCAAGCTTAAAAAAGGCGCCGACCCGGCAGCCGTCCGCGATGCGCTTAAGCTGAGCGGCGTCGACAAAAATGCGAAAGTGCAAACCTACGAAGACGCACAGCCGAAATTCCTGAAAGACATCGTCGCCACCTTCGGCATGCTCGGCAACGCGTTCTCATCTATCGGACTCGTCGTGGCGTCCATCACCATTTTCATCGTCATTTTCATCAACGCCATCACGCGTCGCAAGTACATCGGTATTTTGAAAGGCATCGGCATTCATGGGCGCGCCATCGAATTTTCGTACGTATTTCAGTCGATTTTTTACGCACTGTTCGGCTCGGCCATCGGACTTGCGCTTGTGTACGGTTTTCTCGTGCCTTCGTTTGCGGCGCATCCGATAGATTTTCCCTTTAGTGACGGCATTCTCGTCGCGCCCCTCGGTCAGACATTCATTCGAGTCGGCCTGCTTGTCGGCGCAACGCTTATCGCCGGCTACATTCCCGCGTGGATGATAATCCGCAAGAATACGCTCGACTCGATTCTCGGACGCAACTAATTCTATGATTACCACCAAAGGTCTCGTAAAGACATTTAAGAACGGCGATGTGGAGACGCAGGTCTTGAAAGGCATCGACTTCGAAGTGGGAGAAGGGGAATTTATCGCCATCATGGGAAGAAGCGGCGCGGGTAAAAGTACGTTCCTCTACCAGATAAGTTTGCTCGACGACCCGACGGCGGGAGAGATAGTCATAGACGGAATGGAAGTCCACATGATGACACCCGACGAAAAAATGCGGTTCCGCCTATCGCGGTTCGGTTTCGTATTTCAAGATTATGCGCTTTTGCCCGAGCTGACCGCGCTTGAGAACGTGGCACTCCCGCTTCTCATGCAAGGAAAGGCGCGCGGGGAGGCGTATGCCATATCGACGGCCGCGCTCGAGCGTGCGGGGCTTGGCGGACGCACCGGCAATTTACCGAGCCAGCTCTCCGGCGGCGAACAGCAGCGCGTGTCTATCGTGCGTGCGGTCGCGCATAAGCCAAAAATTTTGTTCGCTGACGAGCCGACCGCCAACCTCGACAACGAGTCTTCCGCTAAAATAATGGCGATATTCAATGACCTGCACAAACAAGGTCAGACCATCATTATGGTCACGCACGAGGAGCAGTACGCGAAGCTTGCCGAGAAGATTGTACGGCTCGATGACGGCAAAATAGTTTCGCAGCAGAGGCAGGGCGCGTAGACGTTGCACTCGAAGCGAGTATACTCAAATAAGCCCGACGTCCGGGCATTTCTTTATGGATATCATCAAACAGATTGCGGGGGATACGTTCGCCTCGCTCTCGATACGCAATTACCGCCTGTATTTTATCGGGCAGGGCTTTTCTCACATCGGCAATTGGATGCAGACGGTCGGCTTGGGGTGGCTCGTGCTTGTCCTCACGGGTTCAGGCGTGCAGCTCGGAGGCGTCCTGGCGTTCCGCTTTTTGCCGATGTTCTTAGGGCCGCTTTTCTCGGGGTTTGTCGTCGACAAGTTCGATAAGCGAAAAATACTCTACGTCACGCAATCATTGTTCGCCTTTTTTGCGCTTCTCCTCAGTGTGCTCGTATTTGCCAATGTCGCGCAAATTTGGATGCTGTATCCGATAGCGCTCTGTTTCGGCATCATCGACGCGTTTGATAGCCCGACGCGTCAGACTTTCGTACACGAAATGGTCGGGCCGGAGAATCTCCGCAACGCTGTCGGCCTTAATTCCACTGAGGCAAACATGGCACGCACACTGGGGCCGATGTTTGCCGGCGCACTTATCGCCACCGCCGGAATCGCATTCTGCTTCCTCGCTAATGCGTTTTCTTTTTTCGGCCTTATTATCGCGCTTTACATAATGCGTCCAAGTGAAATACATGGTGAGCGAAAAACGCACGGTCAGAGCGGAATTTTTGCGGGTCTTCGCTACGCATGGACCGTGCCGGTTGTGAGGAATGTACTTCTTGCGATGGCCGTCGTCGGTACATTTTCCTATGAATTCCAAACGACGCTCCCGCTTCTTGCACGCGGCACCTTTGCCGGCAATGCCGCCGACTATGCGGCGCTACTCTCCGCAATGGGAGCGGGCTCCGTGGCGGGCGGACTTTTTGCGGCCGGGCGAAAAGAGGTGGCGGCGCACGAATTCGTGCTCTCGGCACTTTTCTTCGGCGTTTCCATCTGCGCCGTCGCGCTGATGCCCACGCTCAGTCTCTCCATTGTTGCGATGATTTTCGTCGGCTTCTTTTCCATCAATCTCACTTCGCTCGGCAACACGATGGTGCAGCTCAACTCCGACTCGCACATGCGCGGGCGTGTGATGTCGCTGTGGTCTATGGCGCTCTTCGGCTCCACTCTCATCGGCGCGCCCATCGTGGGCTGGATTGGGCAACACATCGACCCGCGCGGGGGACTGTTGCTCGGCGGTATAGCAGCAATCCTTGCGTCATTTTGGGCAGCATCCAAGATGCTATCTATGGACAAATTGCTCGCTATTCCCGCCTTCATCCGGATTCGTGAAGAAGAGGCTGAGGCTGCCGCGGAGCCCAAGGTCTAAGATTCGCGGGGAATTTGCCTCTGTAGTATGGTAGTACGGAAGCATATCCCACGGCAATCAAAAACCGTAAGGAATCAGGCTTTTTTGCGTCATCCATGACAGACCTTGAAACAACCTTCCGTGAAGCGTTCGACCGTCACTCCGACGAGCTCTTTCGACATGCCTCAATGCGGCTCTCCGACCGCGACCGCGCGCTCGAGCTGACGCAGGAATGCTTTATGAAGGCGTGGCAATATGCCGCGAAGGGCGAGGATATTAGAGAGATGCGTGCGTTCCTTTTTCGAACGTTGCGCAACCTCATCATCGACGAATATCGAAAAGCAAAATCATATTCGCTGGATAGTATGCTCGAGAACGACGACGGAGGGCAAGTGGAATCAATGTTGCCGCGCGACGACACCAATACGCTCGAGGCTGCGATGGATAGATTCTACGGATCGCGGGCGCTGGATTCAGTGCGAAAGCTGCCCGACACCTATCGCGAAGTCATCACTATGCGTTACGTCAACCATCTGACACTGCAGGAGATTGCGGAGGCGATTAAGGAAAGTGAGAATGTGGTCTCCGTGCGCCTGCATCGCGGACTCAAGAAATTGCATGAATTGCTCGAAACCGAACAAGAACTATGAACAACTTTTTTAAACAATTGAATACCGAAGCGCAGAACATCCGTATGACGCATGCGGAGCGCTCTTTGATGAAAGAACGCTTGCTCGCGGAGATGCATGGCCTTACGCCATCGCCCTTTGCCACACCAAGTCCTTACTTTAGTTTCGTGATGCCTGCCTGGCCGGTAGGCAGGCCGCGCGTTATGGTGCCTGCGCTCGTGCTCGTCCTCATAGTGGTGGGAGGCGGCGCGGCATACGCGGCCGAGGGGGCGCTTCCGGGCGACCTGCTCTATCCCGTAAAAGTGAACATCAATGAACCTGTGCGGAGCGCGCTCGCATTTTCCGACGAATCCAAAGCCGATGTGCACGCCGCACTCGCGGTACGTCGCATGCAGGAAGCGGAGACCCTTGCAGCCGACGGGCAACTGACCGTCGCCGCCAAGGCAGAACTCGCGACGAATTTCGACGCACAAGCAAGCGAAGTGCAACGCATCGCGGCGGTGGTGGAAGAGAAAGACCCGGTCGCGGCCGCTGATATTTCCGCGCGCTTTGCTTCCAATGTCGCCGCACACGGTGCGGTTATCGCACGCCTCGGCTTGAACAGCAAAGATACGACGACCAGACGGGAATCCGGCGACCTGGCCGTGCGCTTTGAGAAGCACGGACAGAAAGTCGCGAGTGCGAACCCTTCCACTGCCGCGATGCACGTCGAGGGCGCTTCGGCGATCGCAGGCGGAATTGCCAAGTTTGCCGCGCCATCCACCCTCGCGCCCACAAACGCGGCGCGCGTGGAGGACACCGACGACGTCATCACGAAGAACCTGACCGATAAGACCTTGGATATTCTCGCGGAAACCGACGTGCAATTACATGCGCTTAGCAACGTTCTTGGCGCGAGTACCACCGCGCGCGTGCAGCTCCGGATTTCCGACGTGCGCGACCGCGCGGAGGGAACGCACGCCGAAGGGGACGCAGCTACGGCCCGCTGCGTTGCCGCCCAGGCACTCACCGACGCATCGACAATTCGTGCTTTCCTCCAGGCGCAGCAACGTGCCAAAACGGACATTCTTCCTCAAGTGTTCGACCTTAACGACGGCGCCGGTGGCGCCGCTTCGGTATCTCAGCACAAGGATGAGAAACATGGACAACACGATATCGTGCCGGTCTCAGTCGCACCAACTCCGGTAACGTTGCCTGCCACAAACGGGCTTTGATGATTTGGCACGGGAGGTGATTCCAAGCCATTAAACCAACCATTACGACGACTTGACAAGCAGCATCTTTCTGATGCATAGTTGTCCGACATTATCGGCCAAATTAGTAATATTCTAGGTTTTAAGCCACAAAATAACTATTAGTATGAACAAACTCATCGCGTTCCCCGTCGCTTTTATACTCCTCGGCTCTAGCGTCGCCTTTGCGCAAGGCTATTCTTTCGGCTCCTGCGTTTCCATTTCAAGCAACCTCAGCGTCGGCTCGCGGGGCAGTGACGTGCGCTCTCTCCAGAGCTTTCTCGTTGCCCAGAACTATCCGGGCGGCGGATCTTGGATGATAACGGGCTACTTCGGTCAGGCGACCGCGGCCGCGGTCCGCAATTTCCAGCAATCGACAGGGCAACCGGTGACGGGATGGGTCGACGCGCAAACGCGCGCAACGATACAGTCGCGCTCGTGCGGCAACGTCGTAAATTCGTATCCTCCTGTCACTCCCGTCTATTCGTACCCGACGCCTTCTTACCCGACCTATCCCACATACACAACTCCCACCTATACTGTTCCCACGTACACACCGACGTACACAACTCCCATCAACTACAGCTACCCGAACATCAGCGGTAACGTCACGCTCACTTCTATTTCCTCCAACAACGTGATGCCCGGCACAAGCGTCACGGTGTACGGCATCGGATTCGATCTCTCCAACAATACGGTGTACGTCGGCTCGAATGCCGCGGCCAACGTCGCATCACAAAACGGTACGTCGCTTACCTTCACCGTTCCGCCCTTCGTCTCCTACGGCACCACCGACGTCCATATTGCCAATCCGCGCGGCGTGAGCAACTCGCTCGCTCTCAACGTCGTGTCGACGCAAAATCCGTGCGGCATCTACGGTACCTCCTGCGGCGGCTGCCAGTACACACAAAACATCTACGGTACAAATTGCGGCGACGGCCACGTCGGCGCGCCGACCAT
>CALRIB010000021.1 GCA_943359705.1 Candidatus Nomurabacteria bacterium
GTCGAAACGTTGGGCTGGATGTGGTTCATCGTGTCGAGAATGGCGAGGCCGGCCGACACATGACCGCCGGGGGAGTTGATATAGAAGGAAATATCTTTCTTAGGGTCCTCCGAGGCCAAAAAGAGGAACTGCGCGACGATGAGATTGGCCACGTCGCCGTCAATCGGGCCGCCGAGAAAGATGATGCGCTCTTTGAGAAGGCGCGAATAGATGTCGTAGGCGCGTTCTCCCATCGAAGTCTTTTCGATAACCATCGGCACAAGCATCTGAGCACGAGTTTCCGTTTTCATGCGCGCAGTGTACAGAAAGGAAAGATGCGATGCAAATCTCTGCAACATCATTCGTCTGATTTCATTGCGCTCGCGATGATTTTTCGATGCCCAATCTCCGCTGCCGCCCAGACGGACTCAAAGAGAATCATACATGTTGCGTGTATATCAGCATTTTCAATGATTGTCGTTATGATTTGTTCGTTGTATGCGGTGAGCGCGATTTTTTTTGCGTAGATAATCATCTGCGCTGGCGGCTTGAAGTACGAACCATCGATGAAACGTCTCACAGTCCGACGCTTTTTATCCCGCGCCAGCATATCCGGTATTAATCCTGTGCCTGGGCGCGTAATAATACGAGCAGAGATACCTAATCGAGCTTGCTCTCGTACGTGTTGGTCAACGATCTCTCGCAATTCGAGGAATCGTGCATCGTGCGGCGACCTAATCACTGAAATGGGCTGACGTTCTCGTCGTACGTCCGCATAAAGTTCCCTGACACCGTCGATTCCACCGAGGATACGGATGCCCGGCTGCCCGCTCGCAGTATTGAATTCAGAAATGATGGGTGCCAATACGTCTACAACGGACGCGTTTGCCTGTTCCGCCTCGCGAAGTCGGCCGCGAGCGAACTCCTGTAACTTGAAGGGGTGCGCGGCGGAAAATGTTGCCACTGACCCGCTCTCCTTGTGTCGTTCTACCAGCGCCAAAACCCGAAGTTGTCCAAGCACTGCGTACGCCATAGTGCGGGGAAGTCCCGTACGCCTGGCGATGCCGCTTCCTTGCAATGAACCTTCTCGAACCAGGGTCTCGTATATCTTGGCTTGGTCGCGGGTTAAGCCCGCAGCTTGTAGGTGCTGTTCGTACATAGTCGTAGCGTACCGATGAATATAAATCTGTCAATATATTACTTACAATTATAACGAGGATAAATATGACTAAATATGAAGGTAAATCGGCTATCTTGACAAAATAGTAAAAAGATTTTGACTATATTATGCTAACCAAACTAAGATGATGTTCGGACTGAACATTGGAAACTGAATAGCGGAGAGAGGTCATGTCGAACGAACTGGAGCGGACTCGTAACCGTGAGCGTATGCGTGTGGTATTGAAAGACAAAAGTAAGCACGAGCCCTGTGCTATGTGCGGCAACGTGCGGCTATCTGTGTGGCGTACCCTTGGTGGTGCACCAGTATGCGGTTCTTGCTACCACCTACATTTCGCTCCACGTATGGAGTGCTCCTGGTGTCACGAAGTGCGAGTTCCCGTAGTAAAGCGTCCGCCGGTTTGCGGTATTTGCTACTGGCGCGCTCGGCGTGGTGCGAAGAAACGGACCGACAAGGCAAACTCAAAGGGCGAGGATAATCGCCCTCCTTTCAAGTGTTTGAGTATCGAGCATTTGGAAGGAGGAGCGATCCTTGCTATCCCGTACACAAAAAGGAGAATTCCGATGAGTAACTTAGGGTGGGTAGATCCTGTCACACAAAGAATCTCGATTGCGTATCGACGCAAAGGTGCGCGCCAGCAGCATGGTTTTGCGGGCGAAGTGTTCGTGCTCGACGTGGCGACAGTCAGTCAAAAAGAACAGCCGGACATGAAGTACGTAGCGCGTGAGTCGTTGCCTCTCGTCGAAAGCGTCCTTGACCTGACTCGAATATCCGTCGTCGGTATTGGTGGAAAGCGTAAACATCAAATCCCGCGTTTTCGGAGATTTCTCTCCGAGAATTCGACGTTCTCGGGAGCCATCCTCCTGTATCCAGGGAGCGGTGACTGGGACTTGGGTGAGGGAGCACTTTTCCTCACCTCGGATGCGGTACTCGAGAAGCTTCGCTAAGAGAGTTTGCCGGCACTCTTCAAAAACCGGCACCATTTCTTGGCTTTGTTGGGGCATAAAATGTAACTTGACAAGTAGTATATAATATGCTACTATTGCAAAGTAAGGTCGATCCCCCCAAGTAAGTGGCTCATTCGTTGGCAGAAGTGTGGACGCGAGACCAACGACTCGTCTCCACGTTTCTCTCTGCGAAGAGAGATGTTCTTTGAGACCAGTGCTTTTGAAGGAACGGTTCGGTATCCACCAAAGTATGTCGACCAGGCATATTCCGGCGGGTACCGTGCCACCTAAAAAAGCACGGAGGCTTGCAGCGCCTAGAAAATAAGTCTGCTAAGAAAGGGGAGGCTGTCATGGCCGCCTATTCAATCCAGTTCGATGGTAAGGATACGCTGAAGGTTGGGTTCGGGGAACCGGCCCAAAACAACGAAATTGTGAAGCACGTCGACAAAGTGGTCGGCGCCATGGTTTCGAGCGGCATCCTCACTGGTGGCCCGGTCATTAAAGTCAATGGCCCCGCCAGCCTGCCTGTTGCGGTGGTCCTCGCGCACCATCTGACGCATCTGTACGGCACTGTCGCCGTATATGATCCGAAGCTGAATCAGTATGTGGTCGCCGCGAATCATGGTGGTGCACATGCGGTTGGAGACCTGATCGACTGATTCGGTCAGGACGAGTTACTTTGAGGGAACTCGGATAACAAAATCCCTCTCATTCTTGAATCTGTGAAAACGTTCGCGGATTGAAGATTGAGAGAATTAAATAATGTTTGTAATCAAATTGCACACGCTGAAGGCCGTGCGATACTTTTGCTATGTCCGACCTTGATAAGCCCGGATCGTCTCCGATAACGCAGAAGCAAGGTGACGAACATCTCTCAGGCCAAGAAGGAATGACCACGTTGAGCAACGCACTAGCCGCTACACCAGGAGTTTCTTTTCCGGATTTTGCGCGCTCGCCGAAAGGGCAGGAATTTCTAGAAACAAAAAAGATTGTCATCGCGGGTGCGCCGCAGTCCGGAAAATCAGTATTGCGAGAACTCTTAAAAAGATCCATTCGCGCTATTCCAAATGCTCCCTACCCGTACTTTTTGACTGCCGCTCCGGACGGCGAGTGGGCAGGGTTTCAGGAGTCAGTTAGGACGGATCCGGATTTGGCGAGAAAAATGAAAACAGATTATAAGACTGCGATTAAAGAAGGTGGAAGTATGTTTACGCCCGAGTACGTGACGCGTATCAGCGACAGTGTTAAGAACCTTTCGGCGCCGCATAGCCCGCTCAACTTTTTGGATATCGGGGGGAAAATGACTCTTGAGAATCGAGGAATCTGCGAAGGTGCGAATGCGGCCATTATTTTGTGCGGAGAAAGAGCCGCGAAAGTAGCTGGAGGAGTCGGTTCAACCGAAGACCAGGCACAACCGGAGATGAACCCTCGGGAGTGGAAAGAGTTTTTTTCCGGTCTCGGCATCCCTGTTATCGGGGTTATTTATTCTGACTATACGGGCAAGGAAGATGCGATCGGGGGTATTGATAAAACTGGAGCATTCGTGGGATCGTCGCACTATTTCGAACGCGGAGAGTTGGACATCGAAAGTCGACCCGCTATCAGGGCGTTCGCAGAATATCTGGTTAAAGGGGGCGTCGAACGGGAAATGCGCCGACAAATGCTTGTCGAAAAACTCCATCCGGCTGGCGTTGACCTCTCGACATGGGGATATGGAGCAACAAAGACGGTCGAGCAATTGTTCCAAGAAATTGAAGGTGGTGAGGCGGAACTCGTGACTGCGTCGGATGGAAGACTCGTTCGTAAAACTGCCGTGGCAAATATAGAGGTGCAGTATACCGACGCAGCGAAGAAGCGATGGCGGCTTATAGAGCGCAAGCAGGTATTCGCGGACGGTAGCGAACGAGAGCGGGGCCTAGGCACCTCCGTCGCAGAGAAATTGAAAGTGGGTGAGAACGTGCCGGAAGCCGCCGTCCGCGGTTTGCAGGAAGAACTCGGTTTTTCAGAAATGGTCGCGCTCAGCGGTACTGGAGTTGAACTCAAGGAGGCCGATTCGCCAAGCTACCCAGGTCTCCGGGCCCAGTATGAGATCCACGCATTTACTGCAGAACTTTCACCTGAACAGTACAAACCGGAAGGATATATAGAGGCGCAACCCGACAAGAGCACCTATTTTGAGTGGGAGGAAGTGACTTCGTGACAGGTCGCCATCCGGTCAATTGAGCGATTCGAGAAACTTGATCGCGGCTTCGTTGCGCATAATGTGTGCGATGTGCGAGCGGAGTGCAGCTTGGTCGGCGTCTTTGTAATGCTTCTTCGCGTGTTCGAGTTCTGAGTCGAGCGCTTTTGGGTCGGGCTCAATGTTTTCTTTGCGTGCAATCTCCGCGAGGATGAGCCGCACCTTGGCGCGCTTGTCGGCTGCGTCTTTCCAGCTCGCGCGCACTTCTTCGGCGGTCTTCTTGGCCTCGGTGAGATAGCCTTCCCATGTCATGCCCGCGCGCGTGATGTCGTCTTTGATGCGCGCTTCCATATCGTCGAGCTCGTATTCACGAAGCGCCGCGGGGTATTTGATGTCAGACTCCTTCACGAGTTCATCGAGGATGGCGGCTCGGCGAGTTTCGCGTACGCGCATCTCTTTTTCGCTCTTGATATTGCCCTTGAGCGCTTCGGCAAATTTCTCCGCGCTCTCGTATCCGAGCGATTGTACGAACGCATCGTCGAGCGCGGGCAATTCCTCATCTTTCATCGCGCGCGACTCTTCGTGCGCTTTTTGTTGATCCGTGCCGGCCTCTATTTTGTCGATGCGTGCTCGCTCGCGACGCAGGTGAGCCATCGCTTCCGTGTGTTCTTTGTCGGAAACAGTCACTTCTTCCTTCTTCGCGTTGTGCGACGCCGCGATTTTTTTGTAGTTGGGGAGTTTTACTTCCGGGACGAGTGCAGCGCGGGCGCTGAAAACGACCGCTTTGCCTGCTTCGGGAGTCTCCATCGTGACTCGGGGAGATTCGACTATCATCACTTTTTCCGTAGCAAGCAGCTCGGGCAATTCGTGCTGGAGTGCGTGCTCGGCAGCCATTTTCAGAATGGCGCTCTCGCCGTAGACCTCGACGAGGCGCTCTTTCGGGGCGTGGCCGGGTCGGAAACCGTCGAGCTTGGCCGATTTTTGTAAATCTTTGAGCGTTTCTTCGCGATACTTTGCGAGTGCGGCCGAGGGGATCTCGGCTTTGATATCAATTTCCCACGCGCTCTCGTCGCGCGAGACTTTTACGTTGGAAAGCGTACCGGACATCGCGCGAGTTTACCTTACTGCGCGTATGTCGTCGAGTCTGCCGCCTGATTCTGTGCCTGCTGATTCAAGTGTGCGCCCCAGAAGTAGAGGCCGCCAAAAGTAATGGCGAGGGTGATGATAACCGTGGCGACGATTGGGCCGATGTGCGAGTGATGCTGCGCTGCGGGCATCACGGGCATCAGAGGTCGCGGTGCCGGTTGCTGTTGCGGTGGTATGGGCGGGGGAATCGGTCGGGGAGGCGGTGGCATCATCGGTGCGGCCGGTGGAGAAACCGGTGCAGAGAGGGGAGGCAGCGGTCGAGGCGCGGCCGGTGGCATGGGAGCAGGTGCGGGAGGAGGAACAGGGCGGGGTGCTTGCGGCATCGGGGGCGGCATCACCGGCTTTGGTGCCGGCGGCGGAATCGGGCGAGGAGGCATCGGAGGCATAACGGGATTCACCGGGCGCGGAAGATTTACCGGAGCGGGCGGCGGAGCAACCGGTCGAGGCGGTTGGACTGGAGTCGGCGGAACAACAGGACGAGGTTGAGGCGCCGGAGGAGTTGTGCCACTCACATGCGGCGGAAGCCCTCCTTCGCCAACAGGCTTCGGACGGGCAAGCATGTGGTCGGTGTCGGTGCTCGGCTTACCGGAGTTCTGGGAGGATGGTTGCGGAGGCATTCGAATAGTATAGCTGGCATGCGCCGACTTTTTGTGTGAAGCGAAGTGGACAACTACTTCGAGAACTTCTTTTTGTACGTTTCGACCGAGCGAGTGATAGCGGCAAGTGCATCAGCGCGCGGTTTGAATCCGTGCACTTGTATTTCGACAGGCTTTTTCTTGAGACGCTTGTTCTGCTCGAAAAAGTGCTGCATCTCTTTCAGTGTGTGCGCATTGAGGTCTTCGAGATCTTTCACGTTATCAAAACGAATGTCCTCGGTCGGCACGGCGATAATCTTGTGGTCGGATTCTGCGTCGTCGGTCATTTCCATTATGGCGACCGGACGGACCGTAACGAGAATGCCCGGCGGAATCGGATTGGTGGCGAGGATGACCACGTCGAGCGCGTCGCCGTCGTCCCAGAGCGTGCGCGGTGCGAAGCCGTATTCAAACGGGTAGGCGGCGGAAGAATAATTGACGCGGTCGAGCTTGATGAGGCCGGTGTCTTTGTCTATCTCGTACTTATTGTGCGAGCCTTTCGGTATCTCGACGATGACATTAAATTCTTCGGGCGCATTTTCGCCGAGCGGTACGTCGTGCCAGAGATTCATACATTAGTGCGTAGTTAGTAGTGGGTAGTGCGTAGAAGTAATGCAGCAAGCATAACAAATTGACATCCCTCGCGGAAGGGTGTTATCTGCTCGGCAGGAATTCTGCCAGTAAGCAACAAGTCAGGCTTGTTGAGGGAGATTCGTTCATGCTAACGCTTCTCGAGTTCGGGACGGCCCCGCTCATCGGCCTGCTTTTCGGCATTCTCGGAACGGATGTTCTTGTTAAGAGGCTTCCGACCGATGTCGACAAGGAGGCGCGTTTGGGGGCTCGTCTTATCGTCGTACTTGCGGTTGCGGTGATTGTTCTCGTGACTTCGCTCGTCTGGCCGTTCCTCCATGAGCAGGTCAGTCTCATACGCGGAGTCATCTGGGCATTCGCTTCTACCGCATACGGTTTCATTTCCTGTCTTGCCGCTTCCATTCTCGGAAGAAAGCTGACCGGTCGATGAAGCATCAACAAACACAGCGAGGCTCGCATCGGGCCTCGCTGAATCGTTTTAAAGATTCAATGTCGCGAACAGGTCGTCGAGAGTTTCGGCGCGGCGGATGATTTGGAAGGAAGTGTCTTTTTGCATGAGGAATTCGGCGGAGCGGAGTTTGCCGTTGTAGTTGAATCCCATCGCGTGTCCATGCGCACCGGCATCGTGGATGACGACGATGTCGCCGGAAAGAATAGTCGGCAGTTCGCGGTCGATTGCGAATTTGTCGTTGTTTTCGCAGAGCGAACCGACCACATCGTACACTTCATCCGCGGCAGCATCCTCTTTGCCGAGTACGGTGATGTGGTGATACGCACCATACATACCGGGGCGCATGAGGTTGGCCATCGAGGCGTCGAGGCCGATGTAGTGTTTGTACGAAGTTTTCACATGGCGGACCGTCGAGACGAGATAGCCATGCTGACCGGTGATGTAGCGTCCGCATTCCATCCGGAGTGCGGGAACTGATGTGCCGAACGCTTCCCCGGCGAGTGTGCGCACACCTTCTGAATACGCTTTCACATCGAACTCGTTTTCTTCCGGGCGATAGGGAATGCCGATACCGCCGCCGAGGTTGATGAATTCGAAGGTGATGCCGACTTCTTTTTGGATTTCTGCGGCTGTGGTGAAGAGTTCGCGCACCGCTTCGAGATGATGTGCCACACGCAGCTCGTTGGAAACGGGCATCGTGTGCAGTCCGAATCGTTTCACCCCCTTTGCTTTCGCTTGCGCGTAGCCTTCGAAGAGTTGTTCGCGCGTGAGACCGAATTTCGCGTCTTTCGGGTTGCCGATGATGGTGTTGCCGGATTTGAGAGAGATGGGCGTATAGCGGAAACAAATCAGCTCCGGCAGCCCGGCAGTTTTCTCGAGGAAATCGAGATGTCCGAGCGCATCGAGGTTGATGATTGCGCCGCGTTTTTTGGCCTCAATAAATTCTTCTGCCGGAGTGTCGTTGGAGCTGAACATAATTTCTGTTCCCGCGACTCCCGCACGGTCGGCGACGACGAGCTCGGCCATCGAACTGCAATCGGCACCGCATCCCTCCTCTTTCAAGATGCGGACGATTTCCGGGTTGGGCAGCGCCTTGATGGCGAAGTATTCTTTGAAACCTGTGTTCCACGAGAAAGCGTCAATAAGACCGCGCGCTTGGCTGCGAATGCCCGCTTCGTCATATATATAGAACGGCGTTGGGTACTGCTGCGTCAATGTTTCCACCTGTTCTTTTGTGAAGGGAAGAGTTTTCACCCCGTTAGAAATATTCATATGTTTGAAGAGTTAGTGCTGAGGGCTTTGTGATTTCTAACGGGGTTCATACCGCTTTGAGATTCGCCGCGATGGAGCGAACCGCTTCTTCAATGTCTTCGCGATGACCAAACGCAGACACGCGCATGTATCCTTCACCGTTGCCACCGAATCCTGAACCGGGCGTGGTGACCACGTGCGCCTTCTCAAGAATCTGGTCGAAGAATTGCCACGACGAAAGTCCGGCCGGGCATTTGAGCCAGATGTACGGTGCGCTCTCGCCACCGAATACTGTGAAACCGGCTTTCGTGAGACCTTCTCGGATGACGCGCGCATTTTCCATGTAGTAGTCCACCTGTTCGTGCGTTTCTTTTTGTCCCTGCGGCGAAAGTGCGGCAAGTCCGCCTTCCTGCGCGATGTTGGATGCGCCGTTGAACATCGTCGATTGGCGTCGGTGCCAGTATTTATTGAGTGCCCCCGCTGCAGCATCTTCCGTGGCGAGCGCTTGCGGCACAATGGTCCAGCCGAGTCGCACACCGGTGAAGCCCGCTGCTTTTGAGAAGCTTTGTATCTCAATTGCGCATTCGACCGCGCGCGGGATTTCGTAGATACTGCGCGGAATGTTTGCGTCACGAATGTATTCCGAGTATGCGGCGTCAAAAATAATCACTGATTTATTCGCGAGTGCGTAATCAACGAATGCTTGGAGCTGCTCGCGTGTCATTACCGCACCCGTCGGATTGTTGGGACTGCAGAGGAAAATAATGTCCGCGTGTTCGGAGGGAAGTGCGGGCACAAAACCGTTGGCTTCGGTAGCTGCCATGTACACAATGCGTCGTCCGCCGATCGTGTTGGCATCTCGATAGACCGGATAGACCGGGTCTTGTATGGCGACGATGCTCTCGTCGGAGAAAATGGAAACGATATTTGCGCAATCCGGTTTTGCGCCGTCGCTGATGAAGACTTCCGACGCGTCGAGTGTGACACCGCGCGCGCCATACCAAGTTGCGACTGCTTGTCGCAGATCCGTATTGCCTTGCTCATCGCCGTAGCCGGTGTAGCTTTCGCGAGCTGCGAGTTTGTCCACCGAAGCGTGCATTGCCGCAACGACACTTGGTACGAGCGGTTCGGTCGTGTTGCCGATGGCGAGTTTAAGGATTTTGACGCCTGGGTTTTTCTCCGTGAATGCTCTTGCGCGCTTCACCACGTCGAGGAACATGTAATTTTCTGAAACTTCCGCATAGTGCGGATTAACTTTTACCATAGAGCGATTGTACTACTTTTCTAATCCGAGCACGTTTTGCATGTCATACAGACCGGGCTCCTGCGAGACGACCCACTTTGCCGCGCGGAGCGCACCGCGCGCAAAGGTCGCGCGGTCGATGGCCTTGTGAGTGAGTTCGATAGTCTCGTCGGGCGTCGAGAAGGTGACAGTGTGTTCACCGACCACGTCGCCGACGCGATGTGATTCTACCGGCACCGATTGTCCGCGTATTTTTTCAAGAATTTGTTGCAAACTTTTTGCCGTACCGCTCGGTGCGTCTAATTTTTTCGTGTGATGCGTCTCCGATATCTCCACGCTCGCATTCGAGAGAAGTTCACCGGCCATTCGTGTGAGATAGAAGAGCACATTCACTCCTGTCGAGAAGTTGGACGTGAATACGACAGGAATTTCTCGCACGACGTCGAGAATTTCTTTCCGCTCGCTCACAGTGTGCCCTGTCGTCCCGATGACGAGAGGTATTTGGTGTCGTGCGGCAATTTGCGCGATACCCAAAGTGGCGGTGTGCACCGTGAAATCGACGACTACGTCTGCTTTTTTGATGATGGCATTCAAATCGCCGCCGTCGGCAATTTCTCCGACGAGTTCAAGCGCGGCATCTTCCTGCGCGCAGGTGACGAGCAATTTGCCCATGCGACCCTCTGCGCCGCAAATCACGACGCGGGTCATACAAATCCGCCGCTGCGGAGTGTCTGTTCAAGCCGTGCGCGATTTGCTGCGGCCATCGGTGTGAGTGGCAGTCGGTATATTTCCTGGATGCGACCGGCGATAGCGAGCGCGGCTTTCACCGGAATGGGATTCGTCTCTATGAAAAGGTCTTTGAAAAGGGGGGAAAGGCGCGCATTCATCTCGCGCGCCTGCGTGAAATTACCGGCGAGCGCGGTGTGCACCATCTCGCTCACCTGGCTCGGGGCCACGTTGGACGCGACGCTGATGACGCCGTCGGCGCCGAGGCTCATCATCGGGAGTGTGAGCGAGTCGTCGCCGGAAAGAATGGAAAAGTCGTTGCCGAGTTGTGCGCGCATTGCGGCAATGCGCTCGGTCGTGCCCGTCGCTTCTTTGATACCGATAATCTGCTGCGGCAAATCTTTTTGCAAACGTACAAGCGTGTCGAGCGCGATGCCGACTCCCGTGCGGCCGGGAATGTCGTAGATGATTATCGGCAATCCGCCTTGCTCCGCGATGGCGCGAAAGTGCTGGTACAACCCTTCTTGTGTCGGTTTGTTGTAGTACGGAGCGACTTGGAGTGTCGCATCTGCGCCCATGCGCTGTGCTTCCTGCGTCAGCTGAATTGCTTCGGCGGTGGAATTGGAGCCGGTGCCCGCAATAACTTTGCAGCGACCTGCGACGAATTTGACGACAAGCTCGATGACGCGATTGTGCTCTTCGTGCGAGAGCGTGGGGGATTCACCTGTCGTGCCGCACGGCACGATGCCGTCTATTCCGCCCGCTATCTGCGCCTCGATGAGCGCCTGAAGCGCCGTTTCATCTATTGCGCCTTCGGCAGTGAAAGGCGTAACTATTGCTGTGTATGCTCCTCTATACATGGAGGCAATGGTAGGCGAGTAACCCAATTGAGGCAAATTTTCGGGCAAAACTTGCAATTTTGTGACATTTTGTTATATTTATAACATATGCGCACTGTCAGCCAGGTTGTTGAAGACGTTATAGGTCGCTCCCCGTTCTATGCGGAAGCGTTGGCAGAAGGCATTGGCAACAACGCCGAGATAGCCCGCCGCATCAAACCGGACGTGGAGAAACGACTATTGGAAGAAGTGTCGGAGTCTGCTATCTCGATGGCGCTGCATCGGCTCTCGAAAAACCTGCAAAAACAAAATACCAACCTCGTTGGAAAAGTGCGCGATATTACCGTGCGCTCCAATCTCGTGCAGTTCGTCTGCCCGAACTCATCGGATGCAAGCGAAGCACTCGAAACAATTTCCGCGCACGCCCGGCGCGCCAAAGATTCTTTCTTTAATTATTCGCGCGGTATGCATGAAACGATTCTTATCGTTAGTGACGAATTGGAAAAAGAGGTGACCGACCTGCTCGGCAAACACGGACTCAAAAAAATCAACGGGCTTTCTGCCATCACCATGCGCTTGCCCGAAGAAAGTCTCGAAGCCCCCGGCGTGTACTACCCGATATTGAAAGCCATCGCGCTCGAAGGCATCAGCTTGGTCGAACTCACCTCCGTCCGTACCGAATTCAGCATCATCTTCCAAGACGCCGACATCGACCGCGCCTTCTCGGCAATCAAAAAAGTCGCAAGTTGACAGTGAGGGGGAGCTGATGTTTGCTGTGGCCAGCCTGTTCCATCGGCGGGTACTTTCCCGCAATAACCAGCACACCGATGGGTGCCTACACAAGGGTATGAACAATGAACATGCAACGGTTGCATGCAGCCGCCC
>CALRIB010000022.1 GCA_943359705.1 Candidatus Nomurabacteria bacterium
TGTAGAAATACGAATTCGTATTGGCTAGCAATTCTTGGGGAGAGCCGGTTTCGGCAACATTACCGTCGGAAAGCACGACGAGCTTGTCAGAACCCATGATAGTGGAAAGACGGTGCGCGATGGCAACGACGGTAATGTGTCCCTTCAACTCCTGAATGACATGTTTGATGTGCGCTTCGGATTCGTTGTCGAGTGCACTCGTCGCTTCGTCGAGGATGAGGAGCGAGGGTTTGCGGGCGAGAGCTCGCGCAATGACGAGCCGCTGACGCTGTCCGGCGGAAAGCATAATGCCGCGCTCGCCGACCTGTGTGTCGAGACCCTTCTCGCAGGTGCGGATGAATTCATCGATATGCGCCATGCGCGCCGCTTCCCACACGTCGGTATCGCTCAGCGCATCGTCGTAAAACCGGATGTTATCGCGTATGGTGCCGTGAATGATGAAAAAATCTTGCGAGACGTAGGCAACGTGTTTGCGCCACTCAGAAAGTGCGATGTGGGAAGCGGCGACACCATCGAGCTCAATAGTGCCTTTCGTCGGCTGTAGCAGCCGGAGTATGAGGTCAACGCACGTCGTTTTTCCCGCGCCCGAAGGGCCCACGATGCCGACCATACTGCCTTTCGGGATGGTGAATGAGAGCGTATGCAGCACTTCTTTCCCCGTCTCGTATGCGAACGAGACTTGGTTGAACGAGAGTTCTTTGATGAACGAGAACGGCAAGGTACCGCTCGGGGCTTCTGTCCCCTGTATTGCGTTGGTCTCGTAGAGAACAACTCGCTCAAGGTGTGGCGCGAGTTCGCTGATGTACTGCACGTTGTTCTGCAGTTGCTGGACGTAGGTGAAAATACGGTAGATGAGATAGAGGATGGCGGGAAGCGCCGCGAGACTGATGAAGGGCGTTTTGAATGCGAGCGAGAGAATCGAAGCGATATAGATGATACCGATGGGAGCGACGGCTTGGGTGGCTACCTGCTGTAGCATTTGTATCCGCGTCGAACGTTTTTTAATTTCCGCGTAGAGTTGTTCTCCAAGCGAAATAGCCTGCGCCTCAACACCGAATGCTTTTACTGTTTTCAAACCGCTGACGTGCTCGGTGGTGTGGTGCAGCGTATCCCTATACAACGCTGCGCGGGCACGCGAGAGTGCATGCACGCGATCCATAAGCGGACGCAGGCAGACGAAGGTCAAGATACCGATGACAAACGTGGTGAGCGTCACGACCGAAGATATAGAGAACGCTACAACGAGATACATGAAAAGGCTCGTCATCAGCGTTATCGTGAAGCTTATCTTCGTTATCATCGCGGTCGCGGCAGGTGTGTCTATCATGAGCACCGTCTCGAGATTGCCCAGCTTTTGCCGCAGGAGGTACGGCCACGAGGCATGCAATACCATGCGGAATAATTTTGCGCGCGTCTGTCGTTCGTACTCATTGGTAATCCCGATCTGAATGTAATTCAATAGAAGCGTTACGAACGCTTTTCCGATGAAAAGTACGACGATGAACCCGAGCAAGAACTTGGGCACGAACGGGATGTGTGCCCATTCGAAACACGTTTGGATGGCGCGCGAAAGTATGTCGGTCGCCGGATTCTCAAGCCCTAAGACGAAGGTGAGAAGCGGAATGACCGCGTTGATACCGATGCCCTCCAAGATGCCTCCAACAAATCCGAGCGCCGTCAGCATGAGTATCTGTTTTTTGTACGCACCGTACGCGCGCCGCGCGAGCTGCACGACGGCGAGCATTTGTTTGTATATGTTCTGTGGTGTCGTTACATCCATATCGGGTAAGGCTAGCACGTCAGGCTTTCAAGCCAAGAATCCATTTGGCGGCCTCCGAAAGGTCAGCGGCAACGTGAGAGGGCTTGAACGACTCGCGCCATGCGTTCCAGGTCTCTGTTCCCTTACCTGTTCTGACTAACACTGTCCGGCAGCCCGCGGCAACACCCGCCTCGATGTCTCGTGCAGCGTCTCCGACCATCACGCACCTCGAAAGGTCGAGGTGCAATTCCTGTGCCGCCTGCAAAAGCAAGCCGGGTCTTGGTTTTCGGCACTCGCATGCAACTGCATGCTTCCCTTTTCCGTCCGGATGATGCGGGCAGTAGTAGAACCGGTCAATGTGCGCATCCGCTTTTTTTAGTTGTTTTGAAATTTCAGCGTGCACTTTCTTTACATCAGATTCTGTATGGAGTCCCTGCGCAACGCCCGACTGGTTCGTGACGACGAGCACGGGAATGGAACGTTGATTGAGCATGTGTACCGCACCGGCCGCGCCCGGGATCAAACGCATATCTGCGGCTTTCCCGAGATAATTGATGTCCTCGTTGAGTGTGCCGTCTCGGTCGAGAAATACCGCACTTATCCCTTTCTTGTCTTTAGCCATGCTGCGCATCAATGTATTCACACCATGAGTGGTACACGAGTTCGTGGAGTTCTTGTATGCGAGCTGTCTCTCTCGAGGGAATGACAACTGCGACGTCCGATTTTTTTGCAAGTAGCGTGCCGCCCGCGCCGGTGAGAATGACAACTTTCATTTTTTGTTTTCGCGCTTGTGCTACCGCCGCGAGGACATTTTTGGACGCACCGCTCGTTGAGAGCGCGACTAAAACGTCGCCGGCGCGGCCGAGCGCCTCTATTTGCCGCGCGAATATCCGCTCGAAACCGTAGTCGTTACCGACAGAGGTCAGTGTCGATGTGTCGGTCGTAAGAGCAATCGCAGCGCGTGCTCGTCGTTCACTCTTGTAGCGACCCACAAGCTCCGCCGCAAAGTGCTGGCTATCCGCCGCTGAGCCGCCGTTGCCACATACGAGAATTTTGTTGCCGCGCTTGAGAGCTTTGAGGAGAACTTCTGCGCCGCGTTCGACAGCGGGAATGAGCTGGTGCATACTTTCCTCGACCGCCTGAAGATGTCGAGCAAACGCTTGTACCAAAATACGTTGTTTGTTAGCCATAGAATAGATACCGATTGCTTCACCCTACAACAAAAAAAGCCTTTATGAAAGCCCCAAAAAGCCTCGTCTCGTCTTTTGCCGAAGTGGAAAGAACGACGAACAATGCCCGCAGAAATGGCAAGACGGTGGTCACTACCAACGGCTGTTTCGACATTCTCCACATCGGTCACATCCGCTACCTTGCACACGCAAAATCGCTCGGCGACATTCTTATTGTAGGTGTGAACTCTGACGCGTCAGTGCGCGCACTCAAAGGTGCCGGCCGCCCTGTCGTCCCTGCACGCGAACGCGCGGAATTGGTGGCGGCACTGAAAATGGTGGACGCGGTATTTATGTTTAATGACGCGACTCCCGTAGTGTGGCTTCGTAAACTGAAGCCCAATATCCACGTCAAAGGTGCCGACAGGACGCTCTCGCAGATCCTCGAGCGTCGTGTTGTCGAAGAAGGCGGCGGAAGAATCGTGATGGCACCACTCACCAAGGACCACTCAACGACCGCGCTCATCAAAAAAGTACGCGGCTCAAACTAACGAACCGCTCGCAAAATAATCCGCGATGCCGCGTTTGATATCAAACGCGGGAACGAAGCCGATTTCTTTTTTTGCGAGCGACATGTCGCACTCGGTGTAGTCTTGGTAGCGCCCTACATACGGATTATCGATATACTCCGGCACACGATTCGTGCCGAGTGCGGCATTCAAATGCGTCACGAGGTCATTAAAAGTCGTCGCACTGCCCGAACCGCAGTTCACCACACCGCTCTTTCCCGCCGCAAGCGCGAGCAAATTTGCGCGCACGACATCCTTTACGTATATGTAATCGCGCTTCTGTTCGCCGTTTTTGAATATGCGCGGATTCCCGTTTTTCATCTGCTGTGCAAGCTGATAAATCATGCTCGCGCGCTTTCCCTTGTGTGATTCACCCGGTCCGTAGACATTGCAGTAGCGCAAACCCATGATCGTCATCCGAGGATGTTCGCGGACGAACTCCGCCGCCCGTTCTTCAAGGATTCTTTTTGATTCAGCGTACGGATTGAGCGGATGCAATTCCTGATCCTCGCGGTACGGCGCAGGAGCGTCGCCATAAATTGCGGTCGACGAGGCATACACAATTTTCTTGCACCCCGTTTCCACCGCGTATGCAAAGAGCGCAAGCGACGCTTCGACATTGGCGCGCATCATTGCTGCGCTATCGAGCGAGGTCGTGTCGTTGTTCGCCGCCTGGTGGAAAATCGCGTCAAGTTTTCCCGCCTTGGTCCAATCGATAGCTGCGAGGTCGCCCTCGATGCACAGCCCGGAAAAACCCTGCGGTACCTGCTCGGAGCGATCGCCGCTGATGACGAGTTCATGTCCGCCTTTAAGTAGTTCACGTACGAGGTTTGAGCCGACGAACCCCGTGCCTCCCGTGACAAGTACTCTCATACCGCCTCTAAGCACGCATCCGCGCAATGGCAAACAAATCCACGTATCGGCGAGGAGTGGGTATCATAGCGAGCCAAATGATGAGCGCAGGCAAACCAAAAATGAGCGCGTCTTTCAATTTCGCTAAGCTGTGCACCGCGCGCACCGCAAGAGGACGCGCCCCAGGGCTTACGCCTCCTGGGCTTACCGTGCGTCGCACTGCACTCACCGCGCCGAATGACAAACGCGTGCCGTACTTGAAACGCAATTTCATGACAATCGGCCACACACCTTCCGAAGAGCGGCGCATGTACACCACATCAAATCCGCGCGCTTCCAGAAAGCGCTTGAGTGACGAGCGATCCCAGCAGGTAAGGTGCACCGGCGGCAAATCGCCTTTCATGAGCCAAAGCGCGTGTTTGCGATACGGCATGCTCATCGCGATATATCCCCCCGGCACCAGAGTGGACTTGATGGACGCAATAAATTCGTTGTGATTGTCCACGTGTTCGAGCACGTCAAAAAAAGTCACGAGGTCGAACCGTTTTTCCGGATGCACTTTTGCGTACGTAACGACATCGGTCGCTTCGAAATCGTTGATACCGGTCGCTTGCCGCGCCGCCGTAATGGCATCGGGATCGAAATCTATTCCCGTGCATTGCCAGCCGCGCTCTTTGGCGGCTCCGAGAAAATTACCGATGCCGCAGCCCACATCGAGTACCGCACCCTTGTGCTCGCGCAAAAAGGAAAGTGTTTTTACATGATTGTAGGTGGCATTCCACACCGGGTCGGCATTCCGCACGCCGTACCGCTCGTGCTTGCTGTACCACTCTGCGCCGGGGTTTTTCAGCGGCCACCAGAATTGGACGCCGCAGGCGCTGCATCCGTATTGTGTGTACAAATCGGCACCGTCGGTGTGAGTTCGGCCGCTCTTATCCGGCGTCGGAGCCGCACAAAGCGGGCACGTTGTCGGCATTTCAGCATGCATATTGGCCACATAGTATCACAGCCGATATATCCGGAATGGTCGAGAAAAAGCCTTAAAAACAGGGTGACAGAGTAAAACCTATGATGTACTATCCGCCCCATGAAAGCGGCCGTTTTGGAAACAATTGACGCGCCGCTCGTGATTGGTGACGTGGGCCTCAGCGCTCTCGCGCGAGGCCAGGTGCTTGTGAAAATTCTCGTGAGCGGCATCTGCGGCTCGCAGCTGCAAGAAATCGCCGGCAACAAAGGCAATGCGAAATTCGTTCCGCACCTCATGGGACACGAAGGATGCGGCATCGTGGAAGAGACCGGTCCGGAGGTGACAAAGGTAAAAAAAGGCGACAAGGTGGTGTTGCATTGGCGGAAGGGTGACGGAATCGAAGCCGACTTCCCCACGTACACGTATAAAGGGAAGAATATGGGAAGCGGCAAGGTCACGACATTCAGTGAATATTCCGTCGTGTCGGAAAATCGCGTGACCGCGGTGCCCGAAGACATCTCCAACGATTTTTGCGCACTTTTGGGATGCGGACTCTCGACCGCGCTCGCAACAATCGAGAATGAGGCGAAGATGCGACCGGGAGAAAACATCTTGATAGTCGGTCTCGGAGGCCTCGGCGCATGCTTTATCAAAGCGGCGATGCTCGCGAAAGCCGGCACCATAGTCGCGCTCGACATCCACGACAAAAAAGGGTTCGCCGAATCGCTTGGCGCGACGCACTTCATCAATAGCGCAAAGGAAGATGCGAAGGAAGCGCTTACACGCGCGGGGGTAAAAGGCTTCGACGTAATAATCGAGACTTCGGGCAACTCGAAAAGTATTGAGGCGACGCTCCCGCTTCTTGCGGGTGGCGGACGCTTCATCATGGTGGGGCAGCCGAAGCCGGGGGAAAGCTTCGAGGTACGGGACGCCAATCACCTTTTCGGCGGCGAAGGAAAGATGCTCAAGGCGACACAGGGCGGTCAGTTCTCACCTTCGAAAGACATTACTCGGTATGTGCAGATGTATCGCGACGGGTCACTCAATATCGACAACCTCATCACACATCGGACTTCGCTCGATAAGGTAAACGATGCGATAACGCTGATGCGCGAAGGAAAAGCGAATCGTATTATGATCGACATATGGCAGTAGCGAGTACAAAAAAGAAGAGCGCGCAGGAGAACGTGCTTCTCAAAGCCTACACGCACATGTTGAAGCTCCGCGTAGCGCAGCAGGAGTTGGTGAAGTTTTATCTCGACAAAAAAATCTTCAGCATGGTCCATTTCTATATCGGCCAGGAGGCGGTCGCGGTAGGCGTGACCGATGCGCTTACGCCGAATGACAAGACAATGGGAAACCACCGCTCGCACGGACACTACTTGGCAAAAGGCGGCAATTTCCGTGCCCTCATCTGCGAACTTCTCGGCCGCTCCAACGGGCTCGCCAAAGGCAAGGGCGGCTCCATGCATATGATAGACAAGTCGGTCAACTTTGCGGGCTCGACCCCGCTCCTCGGAAGCGTCGCACCTCTTGCCGCCGGTTCGGCATTTGAACAAAAATATAACAAACGCGGCACCGTCACCGCTGCGTTTTACGGCGACGGAGCTTCCGAAGAAGGCGTTGTGTACGAAACGTACAACCTCGCCGGCCTCTACAAACTTCCCGTTCTTTTTGTCATCGAGAACAACGGCCTCTCCATAAATTCCCGGATAAAAGACCGCCGCGCGCCGGGCTATGACCTCAAGAAAATCGTCGAGGGATACGGGCTCACGTATGAGCGCGCGAACGGCAATGACTATCACGACGTGCACGACAAGGCGCGCGCGCTGGTCGAAGGTATCCGCGCAAATCACAAACCGGCCGTGCTCGAGTGCATGGTGTATCGGCACATGGCGCACTCGACACCGCTGACCGAAGAAAAGTACCGCAACGACGATACGCTCGAAAAACGACAACAGCATGACCCGGTCAAAAACCTTGCGGGTGAACTCATCGCTTCCGGTGTTCCGGAAAAAAAACTGGTCGCGCTTGAGGAAGAGCTGCGCGCATCCATGCAGAGCGACATCGCCTTCGCACTCAAGTCTCCGTACCCAAAAAAGAAGGAGCTGTACACGGATATGTACTCAAACTAAGTATGGCCGAACGAATACTCAAATTTTCTGACGCGATAAAGGAAGCGACCGACCAGATGCTCGCTGAGGATAAGCGCGTGTACGTACTGGGCTTAGGCGTGCCGCAAGGTGCAGGCGGGACGACCAACGGGCTGCACGAAAAGTATCCCGGGCGAGTGCTCGATACTCCGACCTCGGAAGCGTCGCTGACAGGGCTTGCGGTCGGCTCGGCAATCGCCGGCCTGCGCCCCATCGTGCACCACGACCGCGTAGAATTCAGTTTACTCGCGGCGGACCAGATGTTCACGCAAGCGGCGAAGTGGAATTACATGTTCGGCGGCGGAAACCCGGTACCCATCACCATTCGCATCGTCGTAGGAAGGCAATGGGGCAACGGTCCGCAACACTCCCAAGCGCTTTACTCGATGTTCGGCGCGGTACGCGGGCTCAAGGTGGTGATCCCTTCGACTCCATACATGGCAAAGGGACTTCTTATTGCCGCGGCGCGTGAACCGAATCCGGTGATTATCCTGGAGCCGCGCTGGCTCTACGGCACAAAGCAAGACGTGCCGACCGAGATGTACGAAGTGCCGCTCTCAAAAGCGAAGGTGGTACGAAAGGGAAAAGATATCACGGTCGTCGCGTACGGCGACGGACTCGTCTCCTCTCTTGAAGCACTCGATATCATCGGCAGTAAGGCGAGCGTGGAACTCATCGACGTGGTCAGCATCAACCCGCTCGATATCGCGACGATACGAAAATCGGTCGCAAAAACAGGGCGGCTCTTGTGCGTGGATACAACGAGCGAAGCGTTCGGCATCGGCTCTGAAGTCATCGCCGGCGTTATGAAAACCCAAACGCTGAAAGTGAAGCCCGTCTCGCTCGCATGCCCCAACGTTCCCTGCCCTACCTCTACCTCGCTTACGGAGTTTTGGTACCCGACCAAGGTTGATATTGCCAACAAGGTCCTCTCAATGTTGAAAAAAGGCGGCGTGAAGCAGAAACTGTCTTTCGAGGAACTGCACCTCGCGCCTTCACTGACCCTCAAATAGCATGCGAAAGAAGCGCATACTCATCATCGGCGAGAGTTGTCGTGATCTGTTCGTCTATTGCGACACCAAGCGACTTGCGCCCGACATTCCCGTGCCGGTTTTGCACGTGGTCAAACGGACCCAAAATCCCGGTATGGCGAAGAACGTCGAACGTAACGTGAAGGCGCTCCACGAGAGCTGCGATATCGTCACCAATAGTAACTGGCGAAATATTACGAAAACCCGCTTTATGCATGAGAAGACGCCGCAGGCTTTTTTCCGCGTCGACTTCGAGCGCTCGATAAAGCGCGCTGATGTGAAAAAAATCCCGCTGAAGAAATATGACATCATCGGCATTTCCGATTACAACAAGGGATTCCTGACCAAAGACGATATTCGCTACCTATGCGAGCACCACCCGTCCGTGTTCGTTGATACCAAGAAACCCGTCGGTCGTTTTCTTAACGCGGCAAAATTCATCAAAATAAATACGTTTGAATACGAGCAATCGCTGCCGATACCCCGCGATATCGAGCGCAAAATCATTTGCACGCGCGGCGGAGACGGTGTGACATTTCGCGGAACAACGTACCCGGTCAAACTCGTCGAAGTGAAAGACGTGGCGGGAGCGGGCGACAGTTTCTTCGCGGCGCTTCTCGTGCGCTTTGCCGAGACGGACAATATCGAGGAGTCGATTACCTTCGCCAACATCTGCGCCTCCCGAGTCGTCAAGAAAAAAGGCGTATCGGTAATCACAAGGCCAAAGGTACTCCCTGCGGTGGCCAAACAAAGCTGAACTGCTACACTGACTTTCTTGCTTATGGAATACATCAATGCCGATCTCAAGGTGCCCCTCCTCGATGCGATAGATAAATACACGATAATTTTGATAAAGACGGAGCGCGCGATGAACGAAAAGAACAAACAGTCCATCGCCAACGAGACCGTTTTTTGGGAGCGCGTGTTGGACGCGTACCGGAGTGACGGCATACCGGTCAAAGACGAGTGGATCGCCGTCATGAAAGAGTGCAACGAGCGGCTCTGGGACGTGGAAGAAGAGATCCGGAACGCGAAGAAGAACAAGCTGACCAACGAGGAAGTCGGCAAGTTGGCCGTACGATTGCGTGACACCAATGACGAACGCGTCGGAAAGCGGGAAACAATGGTCCGAGAACTTGGGAACGATTTTTTCGAAACGGGCGAGAAGATCGATGAAAAAACTCCCTTCAAGCTCCCGTTGCATGAGACCGTCGACCGCCTTTCCATTACCTCACTCAAATTGGACCGCTTGAAAGGAAATAAGAATTACCCGTCGTACGAACGGGAGTATGCGTTCTACTCGAAAGTCGTCGACGCGTTCCGCAAAGACGGCATCGACGTCAAGCAGGAATGGATAGACGATATGAAGACAGCCAACGGCCGCGTGTGGGACCGGGAGTCGGCGATACGACAGGGAAAAGAGGGCGAATTCGGTCTGGAGGAAATGGGACGCCGTACGCTTGAACTCCGCGACATCCAAATGCAGGAGCGCATCCCCGCGAAAAATAAAGTCGCGTTTGCGATTAACGCACCGTTCTTCGAAGTAAAGACCGAAGCAAATCATACGAAATGAAAGAGGAATTCACGCCCGCTGAAAGTGAGGAATTTGTACGACTGCTGATAAAGATACAGAAAAATGAGTATTGGGTGCCGTCGCTCGAAGCGTGGCAAGAAGTGCAGCGCACGTTCTCCCGGTGGGCACTCGAACTTGTCGTTAGCGACAAGAACGAGAAAGGTGAACCGGCGGTATTACTCTCGCGGTATCGGGGAGATGGTGTGCCAAGTCACAAAGGGCTTTTTCACATCGCCGGCGGATTCGAGAAATTTCCCGAAACAATACAAGAGAGCTGCTCGCGCATTGCGAAAGACGAGCTCGGCATCGATGTCGAATACCGGAGTGTTCTCGACATTCACAAATGGACGCCCGAAGAATCCCCCATCGGCAGTCATTTGCTTTCGGTCTTCGTTGCCTGCCGCCCGCTCACGGCCATTACTACCGATGAAAATCGAAAATTCTCCACCCGCGAAGAAATACTCGCACTCGGTCCAAAAGACATGGCGCAAAACCACCCGCATCGTGCATTTGCGGAACACTATCTCCAAAGTCTTGAGTCAGGCGTTATTCCGTCCCCGTCACGAATAGTTTGACACTCATCACTCATTCGTGGCAAAGTTCGTGACGAATAGACCAACCCGGTCTATGAGCTGTTTGAAACAAGGAGGGCATCATGCTCAAGACCCGTCTGACTGCTTGGTCGCTGAATGGAAATCGCTTCCTGGGCAAGTCGCCCGGCGAAGAATCGCCCGCGCTCACCTGGCTGAAAAGCCTTTCAGAGCCGGGCGCGATAGTCCCGGACGTCCTGTGCTTGCAGGACTTCCGCGTCTCATTGTTGCAACACTTGCGGCCTCTGCCCCACTTCTACTTCGCCCCGACGACCAACCACTTGGTCTGGGGAAAGCGTGAACTCAAGGGGAACCTCATAGCCTCGAGGTACCCGATTGACGACATCAGTGTCCGCTACACCTGGGGGAACGGCATCGTCAAAGACCTCGACGGTGTCGGCGATGATAATGAGCGAATCAAACCCGACGATAAGGCCGACCGTCTCGTCCTCTCGACGGAGGATTGCGTGGCGATGGCAGTATCCGTGTGTGTGCCGAAGCGACACGGGGGCGGAAGGTGGCGATTCGCAACGCATCGCGGTCTCTGGGTGCGGGGCGGCGTCACAACTCCCGAGCAAATGCAGAACACCGAGCAAGTCTGTCGATTCCTGGTCGACGATGCTTACGCGCTCGGTGGCCTGGTGTATCTCGCCGACTGCAGTCTCGACAGAAACGGTGAGGTGTTCGGACGCTACAACGTCCATGGGGCCGATGATTGTCTGCCCCCGGACATCAAGACCACCCTTGCCGACAATCACCCGGCGGCAAGACTCGGGGCTAAGCCGACCCGGGTAATGTTGTTCCCCGGCCATCAGGGGAACGGATACGAAATCTCCGGTGTGCACACGGACGGTTCTCCGGGTGCCAACCATAAGATGCTCTGCTGTACCGTCAGCAAGTTGAACTGAGCAGAACAAACACCCGGCGGCGCAAGACACGATCTTTCGACTTTAGAGCCTCCCGCGCGCGGGAGGCTCACTTTTTTACATGCTCGCCGAAGAAACGCCGCTCTTGTATACTGGCTCCCACTATGCAAAAGATTCGCGTTGCGATGTTTACCGACGAGCTCGACGTGGGCAAGGAGCGCTGCCCCTACTATCGCCGTCTCATCGCGGAGCTCCTCAAAGACCCTTCAATCGAGCTCACGATGATTCACTCGCAGCCGAATCCCGACCAGCCGCTCTACCGACAAGCGCGTGAAAGTATCCT
>CALRIB010000023.1 GCA_943359705.1 Candidatus Nomurabacteria bacterium
GTACTGCATAAGAGCGTATTTTTGCAGTGTGACTCCGGAGATAACGCCGATATTCCATGTGACTCCTTTGCGGAACAGTTTTTGGGAGCCGGCCCCTGATATCCGAGGAACCCCCGCAGCGATAAGTTGTTTATTTATCGCATCGAGTACGGCCGGATCGCCGATCTTGTAGTTCTGGGTATGGTCGATAATCTTGTCGAGCTCCTGTTGCTTGGCGCGCACGCTTGCGTCGTTCATCTGTGTTTGCGCCGGAGTGGCCGGTGCGCTCGATTCGACACGCGTCCATGAAAATTGCACGTTGTACTGCAAACGCGCCGGGCCTTGCAGTTTCGCAGTGATGGGCTGGCCATCCGCAAGCGCGGTGATGGCCGGATTGACTTTCAGCGAAGCAACTACGAGTTCTCGCACAATAGCCTGTGTGATGTCGCGCTCCGTTGCTCGGAGGAAAGTATCGAGCGTACCGGAATCCCCGAACGGCCGTCCGTCGATAGTAATCGCGCCCTCAGTACCTTCGGCGACCGGTCGGTATACGTGTATTTTTGAAAGTCGGTCCGCCTCCGGCAGCTCCGCCGCTTCAGCCGGACTCAAGTGCTTTCCATCTACAAAGAACGCAAATCCTTCCGTCACTATCCGGCGCATTTCGTTCTGCACAATGTCGGTGTAGAAGTTGGGCTGACCCGCCACGTTCGTACTCTCGGAAGGCTGAGACAAACCGGCAGCGTCAAAGGCTGCGCGTACGGGATTCGGCACCCATGCGGCGCCCACCATTGTCATATGCGGCGCATTCGTTTGGATGATAGCTTTCGAGCCCGGCCCGAACGGTGAAGGAAGTGTGGTACTGATTGAGACACCGAGCTGCTTCGCGAGCGCTTCATTTGGTCCGACCGTATCGCCGCCGGGTCGGTATACGCTGATAAAGAACGCATTGGGATTGCGCTGAAGGAAGGGCGAATACGCCGAGGCATCACTGTAGAGACAATCGAGACAGATGATTCCTTTGACGCGCCCTTCGAGGCCACCTCTTGTGAGCGCAATTCTCAGCGCCGAGCCGCCACCGCTAAATGCCACGAAGACGACGTCTTGCGGATTGGTGAACATCTCTTCCGTGCAGGCGCTACCGCACAGCTGTGCAAGATGCGGCGCCGCTGCGTCTATCCAGTCGCTGAACCCGTTCTGTGCATCAAGACCCCTTCCGACGTTCGACCAAACGATATCGGGATACTGCGGCGCGATCACGATAGAATTGGTACCCGCCAATTGCCGCATGAGCGTCTGCTCATCCGGTCGAGTCTTGCCGTAGTTGCCGCGCTGGAGGACGACATAGTTTATCTCTTTCTTCGGATCGAAACCGTCGGTGATGCCGATGAACGTCTGATGGTCTGTGCCGGCAACCCACGTGACCGTGCTTTTCTCAGGAATCAATTCTGCTGCGGGCGCTGCAACCTGCGTCACAATCGGTTTGCCCGCGTCGGCATTCACGGCGGCAAGCTGCTGTGAGTAACTCCTCGGGTGCACGCCATCGTTGGCTACCATCGGCACGTAGATGGCGCCTTCGGCTTCGACAAGCGCTTGCAAAGGACCCGCGAGTCCCGTTAGATCACCGCGCGAACCAGGACCGATGTATGAAATAACACCGCCGGGTCCAGCCTTCGGTTTCAACTCATCTATTTGTTTCTTCGCTTCGACTAGGCAGGTAGATACACTGTTAACACAGCTCGCAACGATAATGTGCTGACCCTTGAGCGCATCAGGATTCGCGGCTATGAAGGCGCGAATAGCAGCCGTATCACCTTCCGCCGAACGGGACTCAACGCCGTCGCCGCGAAGATTGCCGACTTTAATCATTCCAAGCGCGACGGAATTGCCGAACGCGAAGGTAGCTTTTGGTATCGTTTGCGTAACTGTTGCCGCTGCAGGCGCAGCGGGCTGGATGGAGCCCCTTACCTGAGCAATAACATCGTTGACCGCTTGCGGTGTCGTGCCTTTCTTTTCCATGTGACCGGGATCCGGTCTCAATCCGGTAAATGCCGGGAAGCGTCTGTGGACGCCGTATTTCGCGCTCAGCTCGTCGATTTTTTTCCATAGCGCCTTGTCATTTTCGTCGAAACCATTGTTGCTCGGGTCATGGCTCGGGTCATAGACATCCACGCCGAGTCCCAGTTGGTGCGGCGACTGGCCCGGAATGGACGCTCTCCCATTTGGAACGCTACGCGCTGCTTGATACGAAAGTTGCTGATGGAAGGCACTTCTATATCCGTCCTCGATCGCCCAGGGGATACCGAGTGCGTCCAGTTCTTGACCCATTGCGTATAGACGATTTCTGAGATCAGGATCAATTCCGCCTATGACGTAGTCTTTCAGCGATTTGCCCGCCTGCGCCGCAGCCTTGGCGTTGTAGTCCGTTCGACCGCCTCGCTGGTTGAACTTGGTGAAGAGATAGTCAATAACAACCGGATCGACTTGAACAGCCGGCGCGGCGGTCTGCGCCTTCGCGAGCACGGACAATGGCTGCACAGTCGCCGGAAGATTCGGAATCATCGATATCGCCCGCCGATTCGCTTGTTCCACACCATCCGGTGTGAGATGGATACCACAATCATTTTTACTGTCGCAGGTAAACCAGTCGTCATCAAGCGGCACGAGGTACACGCCGGCATGGGGATGTATTCTGTTGTATGTGTCGACTATCTTTTTTGTCGTATCGTTCAGAGACAGACCGTCGGCGTTGGTGATGACTACGTCCGCACCGCCTATATTTATTTTCAAGTCCTTGATGAGCACGCCGGCTTTGTCGTATGCGGGACCGACCGCGTAGACCGGAGTGTAAAGTGCTCCGCCTGTCTTCTGAATGCCGGCTATCGACTTATACAAAGCTCTGAGGTGCATATTTGTTGTCTCGTAGTTATTCGATTTGAATGCCTCGGGATGCCACGGATATTCGCTGAAGCTATTGGAAGGCCCTGAGAGACCGACGACTTTGCCTTCGAGCGATCCGGGAACGATTTTTGAGATGACGTTGTCGAACATCGCCCGCACCATTTGACCGCCTATCGCTTTTCCGATGCCGGGAGGATTTTTTACACCATTGACGGCAGCATTCAATTGCTTAGCGACACTGTCTCCATAGACACCGTCGACCCTGGTCGGCAGCACGACTCCGGGTGCCAACGTGGCGCTCGGCGCCCCATTGACGATAACGGTCGATAGCGCCGCCTCCAACTGTTTGGTAAGTGTTTCGAGTTGCGTCTGCGCGGCTTCAAGAGCTGCTTTGGCTTTCGCGATATCATCGGCCGTCGGCGCGGGAGCGCTCAGCCGTGTTTTACTCTTCGCTACGTCGGCTTCGAGGCTCTGTATCTTGGCGGTCGTATCAGCTATTTTCTTTACATCGCTTGCAGAGGTTGTCACCACGTGACCGGGAGCGGCAACCACCGCGGCATTTAATTGTGCGACCGCCGTAAAGAGAGCGGGTGCCGCGGTCGGCAATTCCGCTTTCATTCTCGCGATAGCTCGATCCGCACTGCCGCTACCGTCTACAAAGCTCGAAGTATTCCACTCCGTAATGATGTCTTCAACAACCGCGCGTGCGTCCGACACTTCTTTCACGAGTTTCTGCAAATTTTGTTGCGCAGCCGGAGTGAGCGACGCGCTTCCGGCAAGTCGCATTGCCGGAGCTTCGATGGCGGTCGCTGCCTTCACCGCATCGCGAAGGGCGTTGAGACCGATCATGCTGCTCCGATTCTCAGGTTTACTGCCGATAGCCGCTGCGTCCTTCACTTGGGTGTTTGCGGCTTTCACCGAATTGATATCTGATTGGAGCCCGGCTTTGAGTTTCGCTATTTCTGCAAGAGTGAGCGGTTTAGGTTGTAGCTGTGCGAGTTGGTCGTTGAGAGTTTTTATCTGCGCAGTTTTGGTGTCGATATCAGCCTGCAGTGCGGTTGTATCGACGGTAACGGGATTCGCGGCTCTCTCGAGGTCGGCGATGGTCGTTCGCACTTGCGCTATTTTCTGTCGCAGAGCGATGACGTGCGGTGACTCCGGGACTACGACCGTGGCGGTTTGGTTGTACGCAGGAGTAAATACGCCGGGTGTGCCATCGGGTGAAATACCGGTCATAAATCCTGCCTTCACCGGAGCGAATACTTTCATCTTTGTAGACGCCGGGCGTGCCACAAGAGTCGGGAGGTTCGGGGTCGCACCCGTAAGAATGCTGATGAATACATTGAGCGCGCTATCGCTACGAGTACGATCCGTGCTCATGTTGCGCAAGATGGCTATCGCCTGGCTTGGATCCGCTGCCATAGCTTGCCGCATCAGACCGGCATCAAAGGCGGCACGCGGGCCGAACACGCGGACGCCCTTCTCACAGCCGCCACCCGCGCATCCGTGGGTGTCTCCACTGTTGTATACCTGCGCAGCATCGATAAGGTTGCTGCGATTGCTGTTCAAGAGCTTGTTCAGAAGTATCGTGCCCGATATGACACTTCCTATAAAGTCCCTTCGCGCGAACGTGGACGAATCGACCGGGCCGTGCACCGTGTTGAAACGAACGAGGCCGAATGTTTGCAGCGCGGTGCCTCCGGTGAATTGCATCGGGCCCTGCACGCCCGTTTTCGAGGTCTCGGTACTTCCGGGGACGCCCTGCTCTCGGCGCGCCACAGCAAGCACCGCAGCTACATCGAGTTCAGGATTGAGTACGCCTTGCGCCGAAAGTTCTGCACGTACTGCTTCAATGGTAGTCCTCCACGCCTTCCCCTGGTTGGCGCTGTCGGTGAGAATATCAGCCGGACGGAAACCCGCGGCAACTATTCTGTCGTACGCATTCTGCGCGACAAGGACTGCCTGCTCCTTCGAACCGGCGGGGAGAACTTGCCGCGGCGGGGTGAAGACCAGCGCAGGCGGCGTGACCACAGGACCTACCACCGGCGCAGGCTTACGCACGGGTGCAATACCTGGTGCCGACGGAGCAGGCGCGGCAGGTCGAGCGGCCGGGGGCACAACGACCGGAGGCGCCGTCACCGGCTTGGTGACAGTCGGTACCGCCGGAGCGGGAGCCACTACCGGTGGCGCAGGAGTAACTACCGGTGGCTTCACCACAGGCGGCGTCGTTTGCGGAGGAGTGCTCGCGGGCGTCGTGACGGCGGGCGGCGGTGGAGCTGATGATATCTGACCGGGGACAACTGCCATGAGAACAGCGATGGCCGGGAACGCCGCGATGAGTGCGGCTCGCGTTCGCGGACCGGCGAGCGAGAGTGCGCGCTGCAAGAGCGTTTGCGGGGGCGTTGCGGGGGCGAGAGCCAACGCAGGCGAAGGGGGCGTCGGTGTTCCGGTAATCAGTGTTTTCCAAGCTGCTCGGTATCCGGGGTCATTGAATGTTCTCCAGGCGGTAGTGATGATCGGATCTACGACCGCGCCCACTAGACCGAACGCTGCGTAAAACGGAAAGGCTGACACGGTCGACACAACAAAGTTCGTTCCGTTCATTGGCCTCACTGTCCTCCAAAGTATCCGACCAAGCGCCGGCAGACGACCCGAAAGTCCTCGCTCAATTATTTGGGGAGCAACCCTAGTCGGCGCGGGAGTGGGAGCAGGTGCCGGTGCTGGGACATACGGTACGCCGGTGAAGAGCGTCTTCCATGCGCCTTGATATGCAGGGTCATATATTGTTTTCTGGACAACGTTGAAACCGAGCCAGAGCGCAAAGGCAGATCGTCCGCCCACATAGTTCTGGGAATAGAGGAATATTGAAGCCGCGGTATTGCTTACGAATGCTAACCCGTTGTGTGGCGTTAGCGATCCCAGCAAGAGAGTGCCTGCCGCCGAGAGACGGCCTGTTATTTGTGGGGCGGGCGTCGGCATTGGAGTCGGTGCGGGAGCTGGTGTTGGTGTCGGTGTCGGAAGTGGCGCAGGCGCTGGTGCGGGAGCCGGGGTTGGGGCCGGTGTGGGCGTTGGCGCCGGTGTAGGAACTGGCGCGGGCGCGGGAGCTGGAACCACTGACTGTGGACCGATGACGCCCACTGTCACGTCGTCCGCCTTACCGCGGAACGCGTCGTTCGAAATGTTCAACGCTTTTGCTAGATCGGAAGCTGCAGTACCAATGGTCTCTCGATACTGATCGGGTGTCATATGGAGAGAAACGTCGGCCTGAGCAACACCGGTCGTGTACCGTGCCACACCACCGAGCAAGTCAGCGAGTTCGTTCGGTGACGTCGCCTTCTTTGCTACCGCATTCAGTTCATCCGTGCCGAGCGCATCATGTACACCGTCAGATGTGACGGCGAGCTGTTCATTCGGCTGCAATTCGATTGTTTGAATGTGAGGCGCAGAAGGGTTTGCGACCTCGACTCCTTCTCTAATAATATTTCTTGTGCGGAACGCGGCTTGTGCGAGCTGCGGATCAAGACCGGCGGCTGTGGCTCGCGCAATAAGGTCGTCTCTGGATATCGCCGCATCGAGTACCGCCTGCATGGCTGAAGGAGCACGACCGTTGTCTTCGGTGAGCTTTTGCATACCGCTCGCATCCACTTTGTAGACACGGCTGTCGCCGATGTGCGCAATAGTGGCGGAGCGCGGGCCGCCGACCGGCTCTTGCACTACCGCAACCGCCAGCGTCGTAACCCCCTTTTCGTTGATTCGGGCAAGCTCGGCAACTGCATCGCTGACACCTTTACGTATCGCATCGTGAACGCTCTGGTTCAAAGCGTTGGGGGCGAGTGTTTTCAGAGAGTCAGACACCGACTTTACCGTGACAGATGAGGTGCGAGCCGGGTCGCCGCCCCCGCCGCCGGCACCGTCTGCGAGTACGACGACCCGCATCGTATTTCCGGCGGCATCTGTGTTCGCCCAGACCTCGACGGTATCTTCGTTTATCGCTTTGTTATTGAAATTGTGTCCGGCGCGCGTGCTGGCCGCCACAAGCGCACTACCTGCCTGGTCTGCCACAATGACATTCTGCGGAAGAATATTGTTACGCACCGGAGCAGCAGAGCGCAGGCCGAGTGGCTGTGGCGCGGGGGCGGGGGTAGGAACCGGTGTTGGGGTCGGAGCGGGAGCCGGAGTTGGAGTTGCAGCTACCGGGCGAAGGCCTGGCTCCCACGTCTCCGTACCGTCGGGCGCTACATTTTGTGTCCAAGTGAAAAGACTGGCGTCGAGCAGGATACGAACATTTCCGGTCTCCGCTGATATCGACCGCACTCCTCCGGTGTGGCTAACCTTGATTACATACGGATAACCCTGCGAACTCGCGAACGTATGCTCACCGTCGGGCAATCCATCCAAGTAGGTCTCTACGGCTTCTGTCTGGAGGAGCAAATGTCCGTTACGACTGGCAACGGCAACCGTCTCGGGCGACTGGAGCAGTACCGGTGGCAGTGCAGGAGCTGCGAGCGAGGGAGATGGAGTGGGTGTCGGAGTTGGGGTTGGAGTGGGAGTCGGTGTGGGAGTCGGCGCAGGAGCGGGTGCCGGCGTTGGAGTAGGTGCGGGAAGGACTAGCGCGGGTGTGTTCTTCAGGAGATCTTGGTACACGCTCTTCAGCCCATCGAGTTCGGTTCTTTGATTTCGCAGAGCTGAGCCGGGAAAGGCACTTGTCCTGATCCTCCTATCAATCGCGGCAAACGCCAACTCGACCGGATTGCGCGCGAGGAAGTCGGGCTTAGCTTGCATGCCGCGCGCCATAAGGTCACCGAATGCGGTTTTTGCGGCTAGGATCGTATTCGCGTTGTTAGTCGGGAGCGCGTCACGATAGTTCCTCACCGCGTCAATAATCTCCGCGTCCGTCGGCACATTCGGTGTCGCAGCAGCATTCGCCGACGACGGCAACGGGTTCTCCAAACGCTCCTGCGCGATGGCGGCCTGTCGGACGGTCTCCGACGTGGAATTCTCCAATACCTGTAATTTGTATGCGATGATACCGAGCTCCGTTTGTGACTTGTCAGCTGCTGTCGCTGCATCGAATTCAGCCGATAGCGAATCGAATTGCCCGCGGTAGGTGTCGAGCGCCGTAAGCGATGTTTGTCCGGTGAAAAGATTTCTTACCCATTCGCTCGCGACATCGATAGCCTCGCCGAGTTTCGGAAGGAAGAAGATGTCCGCCTGTGTCCAATCGCTCGGCTGGATGCGTGTGCTCCCGCCAATAATGGGGAGGCTGTTCCAGAAGTTCTCGTCCATCGCACCATTGCTCATCTTCAAATACACAGCTTTGATTAAATCCATCTTTTTTTGCAGTATCGGATCGCGCGCTGCCATCGCCGCAAATTCTTTGTAGTCGCTGAACATCGCATCCACGATGGTCGCTTGGTCCTCACCTACGAGATCGACGCCAGTCCTGTTGGGAGCGCCGGTTTTTCCATACAAGCGTGCGAAGCCAAGAGGGCGACCGAAGAAGAACTTATTAGCGTAAGCTGCGGCGAATTGCGGCCCATAATTATCGAGGAAATTCTCTCCATAGATAGCGCGCGCCCATGCCTCATTCGACAAGAAGAATAGCTTTTGCGCGTGCTGTAGCTCGTGATGGATGATTGCTTTTCGGAACGCCGACGGTGTATCGGCCCTCATGATTATTTCCGACCCCGAGCAAACTGCGCCGCAATCCAGCCTAATTTCTGAAGAGATATTCTGGGCAAACGTGTATATCTCTGTCGGTTTCGCATTTTGCCAGAACGCGGACGGATACTTATTCAGCTCACCCGCAACGTCTTTAATGGTCGCTGCCCGCAATGCGGAAGAAACTGGGATTGCCGCGTCGGCGATATCGACGTCATTGGGATTAAGCGAGATGGTCTTGGCCATGCGCATATCGCTCGGGAACGACCATGGGTCGTCGAAGGTTATCTTCCCCGAGGTGCGCTCTTGTACCGCTTGCCGAATGAGGTCGACCCCGTGGGCCACATCGCCCTGGATCCGCACCGCTCGATATACAGAATCCGAGACGACCGTACGCGTACCGCTCTGATTTGTAATGGCGAACCAGCCGCCGATAAGAATGTCCCTCGGACGAATTCGCTTGAGCTTCGGGTCGACCGTCTTCGCGACCGACTTCATCGGACTTCCCGCGCTCAAAAATGCCTGCTCGAACGCGTCGAATATGTCCGGGTTGGCGTTGGTCATTTCTTGAAGAGTCGAAATCCAGGGCTGCTCATTTTCAAAGGAAGTCGGCACCAGCGAGCCGTCCTTTGTGACGAGCGTCGGAGCTTCACCCACCTTTGCAGTCATAAACACTTGGCCGCTCGGCGTATGGGTGTACGTCTTCACGCCACTGGATTCGCTGATCGAAATATTTTGAAGAGGAGTTCCGGCGGCAACAGGCAATTCAGATTCTGCAGGTGTTGCCGATACTTGCGGCGCGTTTGGTCGCAGCGCCACACCACCGACATCGATTCCAGGAATGGACGGTACCGATGGGACCTGTGAAGAGCCGCCGCCAAAGTCGTTGAATATGTCGGTTGCAATCTCGGCCGCTATGCTTGAAGGCACTACATCGCTGTAAGTATCCGAAGAAGCGGGTTCGGAACGCTTTTTTTCATTCAATCTGCTTTGCACAGCGTCGAGGGCACGCACAACGTCGCCCAGGGAAAGTGCAATTCTCGTATCCATATTTCCGCGCAACTCAAGCGCAATGCGCGCCTGCACGGCGCGAAACACCTTCGTGTCATTTAGTCCTTCTGCTGAGAGGCTGGCGGCCACATCGAGGTATGAGGTTTTTGGGCTTGCTTTCAGAGCGGTGCGCGCGATGCCGACTGCTTGGTCTTCTTCCGCTGAGACGCCCGGCTTTACGAGCGTCGAAATAACCGCGAGGACAGGATCGGTCTCTACCGGCGCAGTAGGTTTAGCCCCAGCGAGCTGCCAGCGCGGCTCTGCTCCGGTGTATAGCAATCCGCGCTCTACGTCGCCGCTGAGTACACCCTCCTGGAACGCGTTCGAGAGACCGATTCCGGTTCCATGATCCATTTTGAGATATTCTTCCAGCGTGGGTAGCCTGCGGTTTTTCTCCAGTCTGCTAAATTCACCCGCATCGCCGACAAGAGAGTAGTACATCTCGACTTGGTCACCTTGTCGGAGCAAACCTGTCTGTCTCAAACTTACGCCCGCCAGGAAGTTGGCTCGCCGTTCTTCCTCCGCGTCGAGACTTATAGTCGCCCCCTTCTCTCGCAGCAACATGTTGCGGATGGGGTCGTAATACGCAGTTCTGATCGATGCAGAAGGGAGACCAAGCCGGTCCGCAACCACATGTCCCATTTCGTGCGCGACCGCGAGATATGCTTGCGCCGCTGTGGCGGGCGACCACGTATAAACGCTCCTGCGAAGCTCGTTGCGGTCGATGTATAGAGTGCCGCTTGGCCCATCATTCCGCATAAAGTAGGCAGACCCAATGTCGGGGTTCTCGACCGCTTCTTGCGGTGTGAGCGTATCGCGACTGACACCGGTAATCACGATTTGCGGCGGCTTAAAGATTGCGCCGTGCTTTTTGAACTCCTCGCTCCAGAACGTATTGAGTTTATCGACTGCGTCGTAAATAAGATCCGCAAGCTCCGTATCGCTAAGCAAAGCAATAGAACGACCACGGATATCGTCGCGAGCGGGAAGGTCAGCAGAAAGTAACTGCGGCGCCCGCGGGAACAGCGATGCAGCAAGTTTGGGATTCACTTTTGCGGCATCCAAGCCATAGAGCCGCATTAATTCTGTGTTCGAGTAACTCGCCGGCAACTGTGTCGCCGGAGACTCTGCGAGTCCCGCCTCAGTGGCCCTTCGCCACGTATCAGCCCTGCTTACTATTGCTAGAGTCAGATCGCTCTTCTGCTGAGAAGAGATGTTCACTTCGCTAGTGCCATATTTTGCAGAAGCAAGTGAATCACGGATAGCGTTGTATGTCGGAGTATCTCTGAGATCGTACATATTGAGAATTCCGGCCCGATCAAGATCCGTCATTCCCTGTTTTGTTCGCGTTTGTTCGACCAGCTGCTGGGCTGTCGCTTCACGCTGCGCAGGAGAAAGTTTCGATAACGCCTGTTGAGCGGTGCTGAAACTTTCAACAGACAGGTTTACTGTTGGAGAAGGTAACCGCGGCATTGATGCAGGAGCCGGGGCAGCATTGCCGGCGGTGATGAATGAGAAGTTATTCAAAAATGGCACGGTGTCTACTACAGGTTGCGCAATCGAGTGCATCCACGGCATTACTGCGGCTAACGCAAATGCTCGTACTAGGTTTCCGAAGCTGAAGGAAACATTTGAGGCGACGTTCGTGGAAGTTTGCGGTGCGACTTGTGTGGGTGAGGTGGGCGTGACATCGCTACGACGCTCGGGCGTCGCAGGCACTGCTGGCGTTGTCGGTGCGACTGGAGCCTGTGGCGCAGCTTTGATGAAAAGGAAAACGCGGTTCGTGGAATCGGCGGTGTCTTTATGACCCAATACGCGTATGCCGCCGTCCTTATCAGTAAGGGAGGCCATATCGTACATGCCCGTATCCATGTACACGACATCGAGTGCGCCCGCGGCGAGTGCCATGCTGACCAGCCTATTAGTCGGCATGTTCTTGATGGAGCTGATGACGCCAAATGATCCGTCTTTCATCGTTACGAATAGACGGCGGGAGTCGTTTCCATCTCCCCTTCCGATGGGTGTAGCA
>CALRIB010000024.1 GCA_943359705.1 Candidatus Nomurabacteria bacterium
AGATTGGGGGTTCGATGATGAGCCTGATGTGCCTTGATACGATCTCCACACACCTCACCTATCACCTCACTACTCTCTCCGACGATTCCCGTACCGTCTCTTGTGTCGAAGACACGAGATAGAACCGGGGAACTGTCATCTGGTTGTCGGGATTGCTCCGTCCTCTCGATGACGACCGACGCACGGTTAAGCACATCAGTTCATAAAATATACCGCATCGCATTTTGCGCAAACTACACGCAAGTCTTCCGTTTCCGTGGATTTCAGGTGGATAGACCTGTGGACAAATTTGAGCCTGATTTTCCTCGCTTATTGCACCCGTTCGCGAACAAGCTTAGGATGCGGCGGGCAAAGGACAAAATCTGTGTGTTCTCCCAGTAGCGTAGGAGTTGAGTATGAATGACACACCGCTTGTACCTCGGGCATTGCACGAGGGTGAACCGATGACTATGTTCCGCGTCTCAGGAGCCGTAACGGCCGCAACAGGAATCGGCTACTACACGATGCGGAATACCCCACGCGGCTCGATGAGCGTTAGCGATGCACGGCAAATCGTGATGTTTCTGTGCTATCGCCTGCTACCGGCGAAGGAGCGCTCGTATCCGCGCATCGCCCGTTTTCTGAAGCGCAGCGACCACACGTCGGTTCTGCATGCCTGCAGAAAACTGCAAGGAATCGTCGACGGCGGCAGACGCGAAACCGCGCTCTACGACGATCTCGAAACGACGTGCCGCATACTTGGTCTCACACTTAAGCAACTTCGCACTCCGAAAGAGAATGCGGGGCTCGTTCCGGAAATCGGTGCGGATACGTCCGTGACCACTAACTGAATTCCCGAATGGGACGCCGGCAACCTTTGCTAAGGTTGCCGGCGGATTTTTTTATATTTGAGAAGGCGCGCGTTTGAAATAGAATAGCGCGATGGGAGGACACAACAAATGGTCGCAGATAAAACGGCAGAAGGGTGCTGCCGATTCCAACAAGAGCAAGGTGTGGGGCAAGCTGGGAAAGCGCATCACGGTAGAGAGCAAAATGGCGAAGGGCGACGTGAATTCGCCCGGCCTTCGCGCGATTATTGAAACGGCGAAAAAGGAGAACATGCCGAAGGACACTATCGAACGCGCGGTCGCCAAGGGTATTTCAAACGATGCGAGTGCGATGGAATCCATTACGTACGAAACGTACGGTCCGGGAGGCGTGGCCATCGTCATTCAAACACTCACCGACAGCCGCAACCGCACGGCGCAGGAAATCAAACACATGCTCGTCGAGCTTGGCCTCGCGCTCGCGGCGCCGGGAAGCGCGCTGTGGGCATTTGAGAAAGTGGGCGCAGGGTTTGAGGCCAAGACCACGGTTCCCCTTTCGGAGACGGACAACGAGCACCTGATGAAAATTCTCGAAAAGATCGACGCGCACGACGACGTGGAAGATGTATTCACGAATGCCGAATGAACAGTGCGTAGTTGGTAGTGGATAGTGCGTAGGGTGATGCCATAATGAGTCTATGTATTTTCACTGCGCACTACGCACTAAAGGCTGTGCACTATGAAGGTACTCGCGATAGACCCCGGATACGCGCGGTGCGGAGTGGCGGTGGTGGAGAAGAATGGCGGAAGAGAGATTCTTATCTACTCGGACTGCATTGAGACATCGGCAAAAGCGGATTTCGCGGCTCGACTTGCGACGGTGGCCGATGAATGCACGCGCTTGATGAAAATACATTTGCCTGACGCGGTCGCTATCGAGAAACTCTACTTCACCTCCAACCAAAAGACGGCGATGCGTGTGGCGGAAGTGCGCGGCGCACTCATTCAAGCGGCGTCGAATGAGCACATCGCCGTTTTTGAGTACGGCCCCGGCGAGGTGAAGAGCGCGGTCGCGAGTTCCGGCCGGGCCGACAAGCAACAGGTGGCAAAGATGCTCCACGCACTTCTCACGATAGAGAACGAAATACGACATGACGACGAGTATGATGCCATCGCAATCGGTGTCACCCATTTGGCACGGCACCGATAGCGTACAAGCGCAGGGCGAGATACAATTTCCGAAATGCTTCGCGAACTGAAACGCCTGTGGAAAAAGGTGCCGCTCTGGGTCGAGCTCTCGTTCGTCACCATCACCGCCATCGTTCTTCTCGCACTCGGAAGCGCCATCATTTGGGCGACGGTGACGCCCATCCCCGCTATCAATCAATTTGAGAACCGCAAGGTGGCGGAGTCGACAAAAATATATGACCGTACCGGCAACGTCGTCTTGTACGACGTACACGGCACGATGCGTCGCACGGCCGTGCCGCTCGAGCAGATATCGCCCTATATCCAAAAAGCCACCATCGCGATTGAGGACACCACCTTTTACCAGCACCACGGCTTCCGTCCGTCGGCGTTTGTGCGAGCCGTTCTCGCGAACCTTACGAGCGGCGGCTTCGCACAGGGCGGCTCTACCATCACGCAACAAGTAGTGAAGAACGCGCTCCTCACGCAGGACAAGACAATCGTCCGCAAGATAAAAGAAATCATCCTCGCGTTGCGTCTTGAGCGTGTCTATACAAAAGATCAAATTTTAAACACCTACCTCAACGAAAATCCGTATGGCGGCACGATTTACGGCGTGCAAGAAGCAAGCCAGTACTTCTTCGGTGTAGACGCCAAAGACGTGGATCTCGCGCAGGCTGCGTATCTCGCCGCCCTCCCGCAGGCCCCCACCTACTATTCCCCGTACGGCAACCACCGGGAAGCGCTCGACAACCGCAAAAATATCGTGTTGAGGCGTATGCAGGACGCGGGATTTATCACGCAGGAAGAGCACAGCGCCGCGTCGAAAGAACAGGTGCAATTCAAGAGCGAGGCCGACGCCGGCATCAAGGCGCCTCACTTTGTCTTTTATATTCGTGAATACCTGGAGCAAAAATACGGGGTCGATGCGGTCAACAGCGGCGGGCTACACGTCATCACCACGCTCGATTACGACTTGCAGAAAAAAGCGGAAGACGTTGTCGCGGCCGATGTGCCGGTGATGGAACGGAATTTTAATGCGTCGAACGCGGCAGTGGTCGCCGTCGACCCGACAAGCGGGCAAGTACTCGCCATGGTCGGCTCGCGTGATTACTTCGACCCCAACATCGACGGCAAGGTCAACGTCGCGCTGGCACTTCGTCAGCCGGGCTCGTCGTTCAAACCATTCGTATACGCCGCCGCATTTGAAAAGGGCTACACACCCGGCACGGTGCTCTTCGACCTCCAGACGCAGTTCTCCACCGCATGCGCGCCCACCGACAACGCGAACGACACGCCGCCCTGCTATTCGCCTTCCAACTTCGACGGGAACTTCAAAGGGCCGATGACGATGCGCGATGCGATCGCACAATCGGTCAACGTCGTTGCCGTTAAAACGCTCTACCTCGCCGGCATCCAAAACGCCATAGACACCGCCGTCAGTATGGGCATCTCCACGCTCGCCGATGCGGCGCACTACGGACTCACCATCGTGCTCGGCGGCGGCGAAGTGAGTCTCTTGGAGGAGACGGGCGCGTACGGAGTATTCGCCAACGACGGCATCAAAAACCCGCCCGTGGGCATCCTCAGCGTGCAGGACAGCTCGGGCAACGTGCTCGAGAGTTTCCAAAATCAGAGTTCTCGCGTACTCGACCCGCAGATAGCGCGACAGATAAACGACGTGCTCTCAGACAACGTCGCGCGCACGCCGGAATTCGGCGCCAACTCGCCGCTCTATTTCGGTGACACACCCGTTGCCGACAAAACAGGAACCACCAACGACTTCCGCGACGTCTGGGTCATCGGGTACACGCCGGGCATAGCGGTCGGCGCATGGGCGGGCAACAACGACAACTCTTCCATGCAGAAAAAGATTGCGGCGTTCATCATCGCGCCGATGTGGCACAAGATTATGGCATACGCTATAGAAAAATATCCGTCCGACACCTTCATCCCTCCGGCGCCCGACACCGACACCGGCTCACTTCCCGCCCCGCTCGCCGGCAATTGGAACGCCGACCCCGCGCAAGGAGTGCACGATATTCTCTACTGGGTCAACAAAAATAGTCCTCGCAGCGGCACGCCCGACCGGAGCGATCAACAAATGCCGCGGTGGGATTACCCGGTTTCTCTCTGGGCCGCGCAGAATCCGATCCTCATTCCCGGCATTCCGGGTGCGGTAACGATTCCTGTACAGACGCCTACTCCGGGAGGATTCCAAATAACGTCTCCCGCATCCGGGACAACACTTCCGTCGCAGGACGCGGTTATTATGTCGGCTTCGCACCCTCACCCGGAAACCGTTTCCCGCATTTCCTACTTCATCAACGGCGTCTACATCGGTGCGGCCCTGCAGCCGCCCTACACCATCTCCTACGCCCCGCAAACCCGCGGCCCCGTAGTACTCAAGGCCGTTGCAGACACCACGAGTGGCCCGCAAGAAACGTCGATAGCGTTCACTATTCAATAACTTTCCTAAGTCGAGCCACGAGTGCAGTCGGCATGCGCGAGTCAACTTTGTCGGGAGAATTCTCCCGAGAGCTGTACTCGGGTTGTGAGCCCAACACTTCACCAGCGTATCCCAAAAGCCCCTCTCGAATCGTTACTTGAGGCGTGATGTCTTCGACGACAGTAAGAGTTCCTTTCCTCTTCAAAACTCTCGCGCCTTCTCGGATCATACTTTCTCGAACACTTAGAGATATTCTCGGGTCACCGAGCACATTGCGCATCAACACATCGCTAACCGAACCGTCTTTGAACGGCAGCTTATCGCCCGATGCTCGAATAAATTTAATCCTGGCTGGAACCTGTTCATTGAGATCTTCGGCCTCATATTCGACCATTTCCTTACTGTCCAATACGTCTCCAAAATCAATATCGATGCCAAAGTACCAAAGATTTGAGTCTTCCTTGAATTCCTGAAGGCGTGCTGCGAGATTATCCCTGATGGCGGCAGCACCGCCGCATCCTATTTCTATACGTATTTTTGGTTCTGCCTTCTCGGGCGACCTAACCTCCGAAGACATTTCCTGGCTCACCATGTTATCTATTCAATGGCATCACGAGATACGTGAACGACGGGTCGGAGACACCACGAATGACGAGGGGTTTGCCGGCGCCGGAGAAGCCGAGGACGACGGAGTCCGATTGGATGGTCGGGAGACAATCGGCGAGGTAGCCGATATGGAAATTGATGTCGATATCCTCGCCAGAGAGCGCAGCGTCGATTGAGTCGGACATCTCACCCACATCCGCGCTACGTGCTGTGGCGGAGAAAATCTTGCGTTTGGGGTACACGTGGAGGCCGACATGCTGGTCGTTGCCGGAGAACACACGCGCCTTCTTTAGCATTTCCGACAAATCATTTTTCAGCACCGTCGCTTCGGTTGTAAAGTTCTTCGGTAAAATTTCTTTGTAATTCGGAAACGTGCCGTCGACGACGCGCGAGACGAAACGGACGCCGTCCATCGCGACCACGAGTTGTGACTCATCGGCACTCAGCGACACCTCCTCAGCGCTTGATTTTTCAAGCACATGCGCGAGTTCAAGCGCATGCTTGAGGGGAATAAGAATTTCAGGACCGTCCGGTCCTTTTCCGATGACGCTCTTTTCCGCAAGGCGGAATGAGTCAGTGGCCACACACACAATTCCGTCGCGCTTGATGGAGACATAGATACTCCCGAGCTCCGGTCGAATCATTGAGGGCGAGGCTGCATACGCGACCGCCTGAATACCGCGGAGTACACGCTCACGCATGAGAGAAATACCCTTTTGCTCGGATGCCCCGGAAAGTGCGGGAAACTCCTCGTGAGGAATGGCCTTGATGAGCGTGCGGGTACCACGTGATTCAACCACCAAGTTCCCGTCCTCTGTTTTGAGCGTCACTTTATCCCCGCCGATAGAGCGAAGGGTTTGTGAGATAACGGTTGCCGAGACAGCGGTAACCCCCTTTTCTTCTACCTCGCAGGGAATAGAGACCTCGATACCCGCCTCGAGATTCGTCGCACGCAACGTGAGATCGCGCCCGGCATCAAAAAGAATGCACGAGAGTATGGGGAGGGATTCTTTCTTTCCGGTAATTCGCTCGGCCATGAGAATCCCCGAGAGAATTTTTTCTTTTGTGGTAGTGAGTCTCATGAATACTAAAGATATATATAAATACTATTACTACTATTAGCGTTGTGGATAGGTGTATAAAAATAATCGAGTGAGGAATGGCTGGGTTTTTTCGGGAGAAATGAGTGTTGATAGCTGCGGGAAAAGCCGGCATCATTGGTGTGGGTAACTGAGAAAAAGGATTTCCCCTTTTGTGTCCCCATCGATGTTCGCGTCATATACACAGGGTTATACAGTCGCTTACGCGTGAATGAGCGTGCGAATGTGGTCGAGTTCCTGCTCGAGTGATGTATTCGACTTCACCTCCTCCTTTATTTTCTCGCACGAGTGGATGACGGTCGTGTGGTCGCGTCCGCCGAGCTTCTCGCCTATGGAGGGGTACGACACATTAAACTCCTCACGCAGCATATACATGATAATTTGCCGCGGTTTCACCACTTCCTTTTTGCGCGTCTTTTCGTAAATGCTTTTCTCTGCGATTTCGTAGTATTGCGCGATACGGCGGACGACCTCGTCGACTGAAACACCCTTATTCGGCTTGATATTGTGCTTAATGAGCGCGCGCACGTCGGCCTGGGTCACTCCCTTCCCTTTCAGCTGCGACTTACAGACGATCATATTGAGGATACCTTCGAGTTCGCGGATATTCCCGCGCACATTCTCCGCGATGTACTGAATAATGTCGTCGGGAAGCGAGAAGCCGTGTTGTTCTATCTTTGCCTTGATGATAGCCGTGCGTGATTCCACATCGGGTTCGGGGATTTCCGCGATGACACCGCCGGAAAAACGCCCCTTGATGCGGTCTTCAAAGCCCGGCAGAAGCGCCGGATGCTTATCGCTTGAGAATACTATTTGTTTGTTGTTATCACGGAGCGCGTTGAAGAGGTGGAAGAGTTCTTCCTGAGTCTTCTCGGTGTTCGCGATGAATTGCACGTCGTCCATGATGAGGACATCGTACTGGCGGTATTGGTCTTTGAAATTGTTGGCATGCCCGGCTCGCACGGCGTTGATGTAATCAATCGCAAAGCGCTCGGCCGTGACGTAGAGCACTTTTTTATTCGCGTGTGATTTTTTGAAATGATTCCCGACTGCTTGGATGAGGTGGGTCTTGCCGCGGCCTGTCGCGCCGTAGATGAAAAGCGGATTGTACGCGAGGCCGGGGCGCTCCAGCACGGCCTTGGCGGCGGCGTGCGCAAGCTGATTGAAGGGTCCCACGATAAAGGTTTCGAAGGTGTAGCGGGGGTTCAAGTTGTCGCGCTTATCTATATAGAGCGCCTCCAAATCGAGTGAAGCGTTCTCTTGCACCTGGGGGCGGCCGGGTTTGCGCTCGGAAACGGGGGTAGTGCGATGGACGACATACTCTACCGAGCGCACCGATGTATCGAGGCCGCGCAAAGCCTTCAGAATAAGCTTGTGGTGCTTGTCCATCAGCCACTCCTTCACTATTTTCGACGGTACGGCGAGCTGCACGGTGCCTCCGTCACGTGTGGAGATGTCGGTATTGCGAAACCACGTGCGAAAAGAGGCTTCGGAAGTGCCGAGTTCTATCTGGACGAGTGCGTTTTGCCAAAGTTCGCGATTACTCATGAGAGATTGTGTCGTACTCCTGACAGCTCGGACATTATACGTGCCGCACTTGGCATGGGAAGCTTGTTCTTCACGAGCGGGCGTGTTCACAACGTGTGGAGAGCGAGTGGATAAGTGAAAAATGTGTGGGCGCACCTCTTCGGGTCGGGTCGCCGCGTGCTCGCGGCGCCCTCCCGCTCGGCCCAAGGCCTCCGCGAAGACCCTCAGACGCACGCCCACACATTTTTCACTTGAAGGAAAGGGAAATTAGGGATATAGTGCCCGTCATGAAACGAACGTACCAGCCGAAGAAGCGCAAGCGCGCTCGGACACACGGATTTTTGAAGCGCATTTCAACGACCAACGGTCGGCGGGTGCTTACGCGCCGTCGTCGCAAAGGCCGCGCGCGCCTTTCCGTATAGGTTTGTGCGCCGCTCTCTTTCGCGCGCCGACTTCGACTCCCTTCGCTCCGGCGGCCGCCGTTTGTCCGGCCGTTTTTTCTCGCTGCAAAGTGCTCCCCTTCCCGAAGGCACGCGGAGCAGCAAATTTTCCTGCGTCGTTTCCAAAAAAGTAGCGGCAAAGGCGGTCGCGCGCAATCTCATCAAACGCCGTTGCCGCGCACTCGTGCACCCGCTCCTTAAAACACTCGTGCGACCCTCGGCGCTCGCTTTTCATGCCAAACGCGAGGCTGCGAAGGCCTCGTTCGCGGAGATGCGGGAGGATGTCATCGCGCTCTTTGCCCGGCTCGCATAGCGAGGTACAATCTCCGGAATGATTGCGACTGTGTTCCACACGCTCATCTATGATCCGCTCTACAACGGACTCATTTTTTTTGTCGGCGTTATCCCGACGCACGACGTAGGGCTTGCGGTTATCGCACTTACCATTGTCGTGCGCTTCGTCCTCTTTCCCCTTTCGCGCCGTGCGGTAGACGCGCAATTGAAGATGAAAAAGATAGCGCCGCAGATAGAAGCAGTAAAAGAAAAATACAAAAGCAACAAGGAGGAACAAGGTAAGGCGATTTTCGCTTTATACAAGGAGAATGATGTGCACCCCTTTGCGAGCATGGGTCTCCTTCTCGTCCAACTCCCTATCCTGCTCGCGCTCTACTGGGTCTTCGCCAACGGCGGGTTGCCCACCATCGACAGCACGCTGCTCTATTCGTTCGTACAAGCGCCTGCGGCGGTCAACATGCATTTCCTTGGTTTTCTTGATATGAGCGGACATAACATCGTCCTCGGTGTCCTGGCGGCGCTCACACAATTCGCGTACACGCGCCTCTCCATGGGGCCACGCGAAAAACCGGTCTCCGGTCAATCCTTCTCCGGTGATCTTGCGAAAAGTTTCGATCTCCAAGCACGGTACGTTCTCCCGGCGACGTTCCTTTTTCTTTCGTTCGTCATCCCGAATGCCGCAATGGTGTACCTCGTGACCAGCAATTCGTTCATGGTCGCGCAAGAATTGTTCGCCGGCCGCAGGTTTTGACGCATATTCCCGCGCAATTTTGGAGCTTGATGCCGGGAACTTGGAGCTTCGCGCCCTGCGCGCTATAGTGCCCCGATGGAATTAGTTGATGTCGAAGGCATTCTCAAACAACTTCTTGATGCGGCAAGTATCTCGTATACCGGCATCGTCCGCGCCGACCTCGCCGGCCAACACATCCTTGCGATTCAAACAGACGACGCCCGCACGCTCATCGGCGCGCACGGCGACACAATCCACGCCATCGATTACTTAGTAAAAAAGATGGTCGAGCAAAAGACGCCGGCACCGACAGCCGTCGAGGGAGAAGCGCGTGCGGGCGCGGATTCGCACTTCCTCATCGACGTCAACGACTACCGCTCGAAACAAATAAAAGATTTGCAGAACAAAGCCCTCATGATGGCCGAGCGCGCACGCAGCTTTCAATACGACGTCGAGCTATCCCCTATGAGCGCCTATGAGCGCCTCATTGTGCACACTACGCTGCAGGATTCACCGAATGTGAAAACAGAGTCGCAGGGAGAAGGCCGCAATCGTAGGGTCGTCATCCGTTATACGACTCAATAAGAATGCCTAAAGGCACATGCCAGAGGTGATGTCGCGTTGCCCGCTTGCGCACGACGAATCCGGGGTAGTTTGTTCGTTTGACTGAACTGGACCAGATACTGGAGCCGCGTATTTCCAACTCGTGCATCTACCTGTATCGGTACTCATCACAATACAGGTTGCACCAGTTTGCTCGGTCCGAATGTCCTCAGGGTTTGTTAATCGAGTATTAAACCCAGCCTCGTCGACACCGCTTGCGCCGGTATTATTTTGGGTCGTAAAGCCGGAAAAACCCGTTTCATCTACGGATTGTGCCCCCGACTGAGATGTGTTGGAAAGATTTGTGATGTTCACATTTAATTTCAGAATGTCGGGATTTATCTGGTAGAGGATGAGCCAAATACCGATGAGAAGGAAGAGGCCGATAAGGGCGTCTTGAATGATTTCTTTTGCGTGCTCCTTCTGTCCCCACGCGTCGCTTCCCATGTACACGAAACCTGCCCACGCGAGCCGGAGCACCGCAAGAATACCGCCGAGCGCGATAGCCCCGGCGAACACTTTGTTGAGAAACGTCGGGAGGCCACCCTCGGCCATGCCGGTCGTGTAGGTGTCGGCAAAACGCGGAGAGTCACTGAAGCATTCAAGAGGAACAAAGCCTCCTGCGCCCGGACTAATCGTCGGACACGCCGCGTGCGCGATCGAGAAAAGCGGCAAGACACAGAGACACGCATACAATAAGAGAAACGCAGAGATCCTGAGCGTGCGACTGAGTTGTTCGGTACGCATATCGTTATTCGGCGAGGCGTAAAAGCCAGAGTGACTTATCAGAGGCATTCATGAATGCTATGTACGTTCCTCCATCGTCGACCATCGGATTCAGGGCGTCAAGCTCGGCGGTGCCCGGAGAATATAAAATCTGTGCGGAACCGGCACTTGCATCGACGCGCCACCACGAATCCGCCGTGTGCACTTCACCGCGATGCGAGGCGTCGAGGAAATTCGGGCCGGCCGGTCGCTGAGGCACCGCGCAAAACGCGATGAGTTGGTTGCCCGGACTCCAGACGCATTTATCGGCGGTCGTTTTTATCGGCAAACTAACCGCGGGAGTTTGCGGGCTAATCTTTGCGAAGAGTGATAGTGCTGTTCCGGATGTTCCATAGAGATAGGCGCCGGGCGAGGTGCGCGGTTCGAGTGTTAACCCCGCTGCGCTTGCGAGCGGCAGAAGCGAGCCGTCCGGCTGCACGGTGTACGAGTACCCTGTTACGCCGTCGGTCGGATGCTGTACGAGAACAATACGACCGTCCCGAAGCCATGTGAGCTGCCAGCCCGAAATCCCGGAGGAGAATATCTGTTTCGGTTTTGTCCCGTCCCACAACGCACGCACGCCCACTCCTCCGTTGCTTGCCAGCATGTATGCCAGCTCTTTTCCCGTCGCATCAAATGCGATTGAACGAATGCCCGGCGGCAATTTATTTTGGACGAGCGTTCCCGGGCTCGAAGATCCCGCGTCCGTCTGTATTGTCGCGGAAAAGGTCTGAATCTCGCCGGAGTCGTCAATCGTACGGTCTATGATTTTGCCGTCGCGAGCGACGAGTGCTTCGTAGACACGCGGGACGAGCGTATTCGACACCCGCGTCAGATTTCCCTCAGACATATCGTAATCAATCACGTTCCCGGTTGAACGTTCGACGAATCGCAGCACACTCGATGAAGCAACCGTAGCGAACCCGAACCCCGCGGTCGGTGTTTTACTTATTTCCGTAAGCCGCTGCGCCTTCTTACTCGTCGAGTCGGACGACGTGCGCGTGATGGTCGAGACAATGTTGTTATAGGTGCTGCCGATTGCGCTGCCGAACGAAGGC
>CALRIB010000025.1 GCA_943359705.1 Candidatus Nomurabacteria bacterium
GAGCGCGAATTCCACATGCGCGACGTTATCGAACTTCTTCAAGAACAACCCGAATTCCTCCAGATCAACAAGGGCGGCACCGGGTACGAGGGATTGGCAAAATCGCAGCAGGAGGATGCAGAATGGCAAAAACACCATGGGTAAATCAAGACTGGTCTTGGGCACGGTACAGCTGGGAATGGCGTACGGCGTCAACAATACGCATGGCGTGCCGACAAAAGACGAAGCGTTTACCATTCTCGACGCCGCACACGCGGGCGGCATCAATACGTTTGATACGGCACAAGCGTATGGCACTGCCGAGGACCGTATGGGCGAGTGGATAGCGGCTCGTTCTTTGGCAGGAAAGATCTTTGTCGTTTCGAAATTGAAACCGAATGTTCTGGAGGAACACACCGGCTCAGATGTTGGCGACATCGTACGAACGGAAATTCAAGAGTCTCTCATGCGACTCCGGCTCACGCATCTCGACGGGTATCTACTGCACACGCCGCAGTACTTGAAGGATGACAACGTCTTAAAAGCTTTGCGGACGGCGAAAGAAGAAGATTTAGTTCACAATATCGGCGTCTCCATTTATGACGAGGCGGATGCTCTCCACGCGGTCGAGCTCGGACTCGATTATGTGCAGGTACCATATAACGCGTTTGATCAGCGGCTAGACAAAACCGACTTTTTTGAGCGGGCAAAAAAGAACGGTGTGACCGTCTTCGCGCGCAGCCCATTCCTCCAAGGGCTTTTGCTCATGCAGCCGGAGAAGCTTCCGCCGCACCTTTCGGAGGCCCGTCCGCATCTGGAAAAATTCATTGAGATCGCAAAACGGCACGGGCTCTCACAGCTCGAGGCGGCACTCATTTTTGTGCATCATTCGCGCGCAGACCATATCGTGTTCGGTGCAGAAACCGAGGAGCAACTCTCGCAGATCTTGGGTATCATGAAGGACGCTGCATCTGCATCAGAATTGGTCAAAGAGATAGAGGACGGTTTTCAAGGCATCGACAAAAGCATCGTTACCCCCAGCTTATGGAACGCAAAGAAATAAAGGCCTCGTTCATCGTGCGCGCCTACAATTCGGAGGCCACGATAGCGCGCACCATGAGGAGCGCCCTCTCCCAGGATTTTCCTCACGCATTCGAAATAGTTGTTATTGATGACGGCTCCACCGACAACACTGCTACCGTCGTCGAATCTTTCGCTGACGCGCGCATCCGCCTTATCCGCCAGGAGAATAAGGGTATAACGGAAGCGGCCAATGTGGGATTGCGTGAAGCCCAGGGCGATTTTGTTGTACTGCTTGATGCGGATGATGAGGCGAAACCAAACTACCTCTCCGACGCCGCCAGAGCGCTCGGCGACCCCGCAATTGAGTATGCATACGGCGATTATCTCGAGGAGTACCGGGATATGACGACGAGCGTAACGCCAGGCGACCCGTTCAAAGCTCCCGCAGGGGCATTCGCATGGCGGCGTAATAAGATGTTATCGGAAGGGGGATTTTCCGGAGACACACTGTTTCCGGAATATGACATTCTTCTGCGCACATGGGGAGCGTGGAGCGGCATCCATATCGCGTCCCCGCTTTTCGTGTATCACCGGAGCACCACCAGTATCACCGGGAGTAGCTCCCGCGTGCATGAAGCAATCGCACGTCTCGGCAAGCGTTATCCCTCCCGCGCGAGGGAAATCGCGCTTATACGCAGCTACGAACTGGTATGAACAAACAGGAGACTATCGTTGTCGCTACCATCCGACCCTGGAATATCGCCGCGTATAAGCGCTGGCGCACCCCGCCGGGGTTTCGGAAAGTTCTCATCACCAAGAAGGAGGAATTGACGCCTCTGCGGCTCGCGACACTCAATCCCCGGTACATTTTCTTTCCGCACTGGTCGTGGATTATTCCGGGCGAGGTGTACGAAAAGTTCGAGTGCGTCGTTTTTCATATGACTGACCTTCCGTTTGGGCGCGGCGGCAGTCCGCTGCAAAATCTTTTGGTGCGCGGCATCTATCGCACAAAAGTTTCCGCGCTTCGCGTGGCCGACGGCGTGGACACCGGCGACGTGTATCTCAAGCGGCCGCTCGACCTCAGCACGGGCAGCGCGGAGCATCTTTATAAAAAAGCATCCGCGGTATCATTTGGGATGATGACCGACATTCTCAAACGGAAACCAAAGCCGAAGCCGCAAACGAGCCAACCGACCGTCTTCCCGCGCCGAACTCCCGGGGAGAGCGAGATACCGGAGGGATTATCGCCGCAACAGTTGTATGATTTTGTCCGTATGCTCGACGCACCCGGGTACCCCCACGCCTTTGTGCGTTTAGGAGAAGCCCGCGTAGAGTTGCGCAACATCCGTCTGAAGGACGGTGAATTAGAGGCAGATGCCACCATCCGCACCAATCCATGAAAATCTCCATCTTAGTAGACAATCCCGGTAGCTGGATGGTTCCGTATGCAAAAGAACTTACCGAAGAGTTGCGCAAGCGCGGCCATACCGCAGCGTACTTCGAACATGCCGAGGACATCCCGGCCGGCGATATCGCGTGTTTCCTCAGTTGCGAACGCATCATGCCGCCTGAAATACGAGCTAGAAACTCTCACAATCTCGTCGTACACGAAAGCGGCCTGCCGTACGGTAAGGGCTGGTCGCCGCTTACCTGGCAGATTCTCGAGGGAAAGAATGATGTCCCGGTGACGCTATTTGAAGCAGCCGACGAGGTCGATGCGGGTGATATTTTCGGACAGCAGACAATTCATTTTACCGGTGGGGAGTTGTTGGATGAGATGAGAAAACAACAGGCGGACGTTACTAAGGCACTGATCCTTGAATTCGTTGATGCGTATCCGGATAGAAAAGCGCGAACGCAAAATGGCGAAGAAACGTTTTATAGGCGACGCAGGCCCGAAGATAGCGAACTTGACCCGTCAAAAAGCATTCTCGAACTCTTCAACTGTTTGCGCGTGGCCGACAACGACCGCTATCCTGCTTTTTTCTCCCACAAGGGGAGAGTGTATGTCCTGAAAATTTTTCCGAAAGAATAGTATGGACATACGCTTGCGAGATGCAAAACAAGAAGATGCGCGTCTTCTGTTCGCTTGGCGCAATGACGGCGAGACTCGAAATCAATCCAGGTACATGAGTCCCATCGAATGGGAGCGCCACGAAGAATGGCTCACACGAGCGCTTAGCAGCGGCACGTGTCACATCGTTATAGCAGAGGATGCGGAAGGTGCGCCCTTGGGCACTGTGCGAGCCGATGTGCAGGAGGGCGATGTCGCTGAGATTTCATACACGGTCGCGCCGCTCTTCCGCGGCAAAGGCTTGAGTAAGCCAATCGTGAAAAAGTTTGTCGACGAATATTTGAAAGGAAAAAAGATTGTTGCGCACATTAAGAGAGGCCATGTGCAGTCGGAGTCCGTTGCCCGCATGCTCAATCTTGTCCCGGTTCGAGAGGTGCCTTCTGAGGACTCTGATGATAAGCGGCCAATGGTGGAGTGGCGATAGCAGGCGCCGAGTGCTACTATCGCCCCATGTTTAGGGTCGCCAATCGAGCCATCGGGCACGGGAAATCCGTTTTTATCATTGCCGAACTCTCCGGCAATCACAACAGAAGTCTTGCGCGCGCGCTAAAGCTCATCGACGCGGCGGCCGACGCGGGAGCCGATGCGGTGAAGCTCCAGACCTATACGCCGGACACAATGACCATCGATTCCGACAAAAAGGAATTCATCGTGCAAAGCAATCCTGCATGGAAGGGGAAGACGCTCTACCGGCTCTATGAAGAGGCGCACACGCCGTGGAAGTGGCACGCACAACTCTTTGCGCATGCAAAAAAGCGCGGGCTCATATGTTTTTCGACGCCGTTCGATTCGACCGCGGTGGACTTTCTCGAAACGTTCCGTGTGCCTCTCTACAAAGTCGCCTCGTTCGAGGTCGTCGATATCCCGCTCCTCGAGTGCATCGGAAAGACCAAGAAGCCCGTGATTATGTCGCGCGGCATGGCGACGATAGCGGAAATTACGCTCGCGCTGAAAACCCTGAGGAGTGCGGGGTGCCCCGAAGTGGCGCTGCTCCAGTGCGTGAGCGCGTACCCGGCGGAACCTGCCGAAATGCACCTCGCGACTATCCCCGATATTCGGAAGCGCTTCAAGGTGTCGGCGGGCCTCTCGGACCACACGCTTTCGAGCGATGTTGCCGTGGCGGCCGTGGCGCTCGGTGCATGCATTGTGGAAAAACACATCACGCTGCGGCGTGCCGACGGCGGACCCGACGCCTCGTTCTCACTCGAGCCGGCCGAGTTCAAGTCGCTCGTTGCGTCCGTCCGCGAGGTTGAGACGGCCATAGGTGTACCCTCATACGAACGCTCGAAGGGAGAGAAGGAGAATCTCGTGTTCCGTAAGTCTCTCTACATCGTACAAGATGTGAAAAAAGGCGAGCGGTTCACCAAAGAAAACGTCCGCTCCATCCGCCCGGGATACGGACTTCCGCCGAAGGAGTTTGCACGCGTACTCAAGAGGCGTGCGACCAAAGGTCTCAAGCGCGGGGAAGCACTCGCAGAGCATATGATTGCGTAGCATGAAAGGTCTATTTGTACTGCAGCGGCGATTTGCATACATCGGGCACGAGATTGCCAAGAACCTCAGGGCACAGGGAGTAGCCGACGAATTCTGTGGCTATGTGCAGCTGCGCGATAGTTATCGCTTTCTTAAGTTGCAGAAAGAACTAGACTATACCGGCCTCCTGCTCGATGAGGACGTGCAAAAACGCTACAAAGTTGAGCCGCTTGATAAGGCATTCCTCGCCAAGCTCGAGGCAAAATATGGACCACTTTCTCGCTATATCAATGTCGACCGCGTCGTTGCCCATGGCCAGCTCTTGCGAGAGTATCCGCATGATAAATCGCCGTACACCAAGAATGAGCAGCTGAGGCTCGTGCAAGTGTTTGCAAAAGCGGTAGAGGATTTTCTTGATACAGAGCGGCCGGATTTCGTCTATGGTTACATCTTCGGCAGCATGGGCACACTCTTGCTCTACGACATGGCCAAGAAGAGGGGTATCCCCGTGATTACCTCTATCGTCCCATCCACCCGCAATCTCGTTACGTTTACCGAGCGGTATGACCGCCTCACCTATGTAGAGCGACTTGTGCAAGAAAGTAAGGATAAGCCGCTAGTCGAGATTTCCGGCTACCAAAACGCCCGCACGTTTCTCGAAGAGTTTCGAAACAAGCCGTTTGTCTATACGCAGGTGGTGCTCGAGCGGGAAAACTCGAATACCTGGGGGCAATTTGCTTTTCTGAAACCAAAAAACTTCTTTTGGTCGCTGTATTACAACTCCGTTCGTATATTCATTGATTGGTTTCGAGATAGCGAGCGCAGGAGTGATTACACAACCGTCAATCCGTTTCTCCATATCTATGACCGCCTCAAGCGAAAGATGCGCAACCTTCGTGGGCTGGAAGACCTGTACGACGATTTCGATACATCAAAAAAGTACGCCTTTTTCCCGTTGCAGTATGAGCCCGAAATGTCACTCCTCCTGCTTGCGCCCGAAGCCACAGATCAGCTGGCAGTCGTAGAACGCATTGCACACGCACTACCCGACGGCATGCGTCTCTATGTGAAAGAGCACCCGGGCATGATGTCCTTCCGCCCGCGACGCTACTACCGCGCGCTCAAAAAGATTCCCAATGTGCGGCTCGTTGACCCCGCGATCAAAGGTTTTGACCTTATCCGCCACGCAAAGCTCGTTACCGTTATCAACGGCACGCCGGGCTGGGAAGCGGCGTTGTTGGGGAAGCCGGTCATCACGTTCGGCGATATTTTCTACAACGCACTGTCGTTCGTCGGCCATTCACGTGCACCGGACGAGTTGCCCGCGCTTATACAGAAACAGTTGCACGTTAAGACCGAGGATGGAGAGCTGCTCAGATTTCTCGCCGCGCTGTTCGAGGATAGCGCGACACTTGACCTTATGTATCTCTGGGAGGTCGAGACCGACCAGGAAAAAAAGCGCATCGGCCTCAAGAGTTTTGCCGATGTTCTCGCAAAGAAGATCAGCGCGCTTGCGAAACGCTCGTGACGATAGCATTCAGTCGTTTTGAGAGCTCGCGGCAATCAAGGGTCTCGACGCGCTGAAGTGCGCGCGTCCCAAGCGCAGTGCGCGCTTGCTCGTCCACTGCCAGCGCTTCCATTCGCTGCGCAAGGTCGCGGTAGTCGTCATGCACAAAGGTGTCCGCGCTTTTTTGCACGAGCCATTCGAGCGCCCCCCCGCCCGGGATGATGCAGGCACAGCCGAAGGCGAGTGCCTCGGTGAGGAGCGCCGAGCCGTACTCAAGCCACCACTTGGGGAACACGAACACGTGCGAATCGAGAAATAAATGCGCAAGCGCCTCCTTGTCTACCCATCCGGGGAACGACACGTATTCGGATATGCCGAGGGTTTCCGCGAGCTCTTCGATGCGCTCTTTGTCCGGTCCCGCGCCGGAAATGACGAGGTGGTATTGTTCTCTATTTTGCAAGTGCGCGAATGCACGTATGAGGAGTTCAAATCCTTTCTCTTTAAGCATCCGACCGGTCGAGTAGAACGTCACCGGTCTTTTTGATTGTCGTTGCGATACCGTATCTCTCGAAATACCGTATCGTTCGACAATGTCGCGCATGTCGACGAAGTCTTCAACGACCGAGCTTTTCTTCTCCGAGAATCCGAATGCCCTGTAGAGTCTCTGTAGTTGCGGCGTGTTGAAAATAAAGGCGTCGAGACGATTCGCCAAAAACACTCCGAACGCGCGCTCGATACCGAGCCGCGCCAACTTTTTTATGCGGCTCGGGAGTGAAGCCGTTTCGTATCCCGAACCGCGTAGCCATCCCGTAAGACGAACATTAAAAAAAGCGACCACCGGTTTGCCGTTCAAGAGACGATAGAATCCACCGCCGTAGCAAAAGATATGCCCGTCGATGTAAAAAACATCGGCGTCGGCCGAGTATTTCCGCAGGATGCGGAACGCGTGGTATTGGATGCCGATCAGTCCCCGCCGTAACACCATTTCTTCGTGTACACGATAGGGGAGTGTTTCTGATAGCACATTAGCGTATGAGAAAGCGGTTATGACCGCCACCTCGTGCCCTGCTTTCTGGAGTCCGAGCGCCTTGAGGTGCAAATCCATGACCGATCCGCCAGCGGTCTTGAAATTGAGCTTTGAGGTGAGAAGAACGATTTTCATGCACCGAGCGTCATCTTGTCCGCGATGTATGGGCCGTTCTTGACCTCGATGACCTCGGAGTGTGCAAGATATTTGACGCCATGACCGCCCGAAAGCACGATGAGCGTCTCACCCCGACTGAGGACAATGTGGCGGAATGCCTCTCCGTTCGCATCGTAGAGTGAGACTTGTAACTTTCCTTTGAGGACTACGAGACACTCTTGCGTTGAGCGAGTCGTTCGCACACGCGGGCGGTGTGTATGAGGTGCGACGGATGCACCTTTCTTGTGTTTCAACGTCAGTACCTGGAGCGGTTCGCGAGCCTCTGAGACCGGTTTTGAACCAGCGGTCAAGCGCTTAATTTTTATTGCGACGAGTTTTCCTTTGTGGAATATTCTGTCCATATCCTGCGGCCTTAGGCTGATAGACGATCCGAGAGTGAAGCTCCGCTTCGCGTTCTGCATATGTTAGATCCTCTGCGACCATGAGTTCGGCGAGTTTTTTAAAGGTAATCTTGGGTTTCCAGCCGAGGAGCTTGCGCGCTTTCGAAGAATCGCCCAGCAGAGTATCGACTTCGTTGGGACGGAAATATCGCGCATCGACTTCGATCACTGTTTTGCCGCTTTTCCGATCAACGCCCGTTTCATTCACCCCAGATCCTTTCCATTCGATATCCATCCCGAGGTGCCGCGCGGCCTCTTCGGCAAAGGCACGCACGGTGTGATTTTCTCCGGTCGCGATAACAAAATCATCAGGCTGGTTATGCTGAAGAATGCGCCATATTGCTTCCACGTAATCCTGTGATGCGCCCCAGTCGCGCTTCGCGTCTAGGTTACCGAGATGGAGGGAAGGCTGGAGACCTAATTTCACGCGCGCAAGACCGAGCGTTATTTTCCGTGTGACGAAGTTAAGACCTCGGCGGGGGGATTCGTGGTTGAAAAGGATACCATTGGAAGCGAAGAGGTCGTAGCCGGTGCGGTAGAGTTTTGTCACGTTGAACGCAAACACTTTCGAGGCGGCATAGGGGGATTGAGGATTGAACGGCGTCGTTTCTTTTTGGGGTGTTTCGAGCACCTTCCCGAACATCTCAGAAGAACTTGCCTGGTAGTAGCGGACGGGAAAGTCGAGGTGGCGGATTATTTCAAGGAGCCGCAGAGGACCGAGTGCGTTCACATTCGCCGTGTACTCCGGCGTGTCGAAGCTGACGCCGACGTGGCTCTGCGCGCCGAGGTTGTATATCTCGTCGGGTCGCACGGTCGCTAGAATGCGCGAGAGGTTGGAGCTATCGGAGAGGTCGCCGTAGAGCATGGAGAACCTCGAGTTCTCCGTGTTCTCATAGAGGTGGTCGACGCGCGCAGTGTTGGGCAGGCTCGCGCGGCGCTGTACGCCGAACACACGATAGCCTTTTGAGAGGAGCAATTCCGAAAGATAGGAACCGTCCTGGCCGGTTACCCCCGTAATGAGGGCTGTTTTTTCACGAGCCATAATCGCCCGATGGTACGCCAAAAAAGTCGAGAATTCAAGCGGTGAGACACGCGATGTCTTCCTGCAAAAGACTCCACCCCAGCGCCCCCACATTCTCGCGGATATGAGCAGGGTTTGATGATTTGGGAATAGGGATGGTTCCCTGCGAGATCAGCCAATTGAGCGCGATTTGATTTTTTGTTTTTCCGTACCTCTGCGCGATCTCTTCGAGCGTTGCGTTGTCCGCATCAGCGAACGCACCTTTTGCAAGCGGACGGTAGGCGATGACGTCGATATCGTGCGCGTGGCAGTAGGGGATGATTTCCTGCTTGCTGGTGCGGGCAGAGAGGTTGTATTCAATCTCGTTGGCAACGAGCTTGGAGTGGGCGAGCGTGGCCTGCGCTTCCTCAATGAGTTCGGGAGAAAAGTTGCTGACGCCGATAGCACGCACAAGCCCCTCGTCGAGCACGTGCTCCATCGCGTGCATGGTTTCCGAAAGCGGCACCTTCTCATTCGGCCAGTGCACAAGGTAGAGGTCGATATAGGGCGTATTCAATCGCTCGAGGCTTCCTTCAGTAGCTTTGAGTACGTCGTCGTACGCGAGATGCTCCTTCCACACTTTGCTGATGATGTACACCTGTTCACGCGGCCTACCCGTTATTGCTTTTCCAACGATCTCTTCTGCGAGTCCCTGTCCGTACAATTCCGCAACATCGATGATGCGGAGCCCGAGTGAGAGCCCGAGGCGGATGGCATCGACTGATTCGTCGACATTGCTCGGGTCGCGCTCCCATTTCCCACCCATGCCCCAGGTGCCCAATCCTAGATGTGGTAGAGGCAGGTGCATGCGTTTATACGACACGTGGCGTCGGATTCGGGATGATAAAACGTCCCTGGTACCCGAGGTGCTTCAATTTTGGGATGAGTTCATCGGCGAGATTCCACGAAAGAAGGAGAGCCGCTTCCGGTTGTTCTTCGAGCATTCGAGATTCAGCAACAACAGGAATGTGTGTTCCGGGCGCGAAGAGGCCAACCTTGAGCTCGCTCTTTTCGGTGAGATAGTCGATGAAGTCAGTATCAAGCCCACAGAAATTCAGAAGCGTGTTGCCTTTTGCCGGCGCACCGATACCAACGATGTGCGCACCTTTTTTCTTGAATTCGCCGACGATGGTGATGAGCTCACGCTTTATATTCTCAACACGCTCCGCGAATGCTTGGTACGTGCCGAGCTCATAAAATCCTTTTTTCTCCTCATCTTTTGCGAGTTGTTCTATCTCGGGTGAAATAGAGAAGGCGCCTTTTTTCGCCGCAAAGACGCGTAGTGATCCCCCATGGCTCTGAATGTGTTCGATACGAGCTATTTCCATTCCGTACCGCTCGAAGAGTGTCACGAGGGAGCGCACAGAGTAGTAGCGCAAGTGTTCGTGGTATATCGAGTCGTACTGCACGCCTTCTACCATGTCGACGATGTAGCTCGATTCGGAAATGAAGACGCCGCGCTCATCGAGAAGTGCCACGACACCTTGCATGAATGAGTCGAGTGCGCTGACGTGAGCAAAGACATTCGTTGCCGTTATTACCCGGGCACGACCGTTCTTTTGGACGACTTTCTGTGCGTTCTCGACATTGAAATAGTCCTGCACGGTTGGGATGCCTTTTTTCTGGGCGAGCTCTGCGGCACTCGATGGGTCAATGCCAAGCACGGTAACCCCGTGGGCGAGATAATTCTCGAGCAGGGTGCCGTCGTTGGAACCGATGTCGACAACAAAGTCGCCGACCCCAAGCTTGTAGGTTTTGACGGCGTTCTCCACGAGGTCTTTGAAATTGGCACGAAGTGCATTGTTGCTGCCAGTGGTGTACACGTAGTCGCGGAAGAGAAGGTCGGGGTCGACGATATAGCCGAGTTGCACGAGCGAGCATGACGCACAAAAGAGCAAGTCGAGCGGATATGTTGCCTCCGGCTTTTCGAGGTCTTCTTTTTTGAGAAAGGCATCGCTTGGTGGTTGGTCCCCGAGCGAGAGGAATTGTGTGAGATCGGAGCCTCCACATACCTGGCAGTGCATGGGAATACTCTACTTCCAGAGTCTCCGCATGTCGATGTATAGTTGCGTGCATGGAAGGAACATCAGAGCAGAAGTCGCTTTTTCTGCGCCTTGGCGGCTTTGCACTCGTTGGTGAACTCATCAGATTCGGTATTTCAGGTCTGGCAGTCGCGGGTTCGGGGCTCCTTTCGCTGTATCTTTTTGCGCACGTGTTCGGTTGGTGGTATCTCCTTGCGAGCTCGCTTTCCTTTGCGGTCACCTTCGTCTCTGCGTTCACGCTCCAAAAGTTCTGGACGTTTCGCAACAAAGAGCTTCAACAAATACCCCGCCAACTATCGTGGAGCATTGCACTTGCGACGTTCAACTTTTTCTTCAACGCTGGCTTGATGTACGTGTTCGTAGAAGTCTTTGATCTTCATTACCTGCTCGCACAATGCCTCACCTATGCGGTCATCGGCACGTTCGATTTTTTCATGTACAAGTTCATTGTATTCAAAACTTCTCCCATACTCGAGTCGATGCCCCCATCTTACTCGGGCTTGTAGGGTCTTTCACAGCGCAGTATTATTGGCTGGCCTTATGACTTTCGAACGCCAGACGGCTTCTGCAACTTTCCAATCAACGCCGCGTGCCATTGGAATCT
>CALRIB010000026.1 GCA_943359705.1 Candidatus Nomurabacteria bacterium
AGCATCGCCTCCGTGAGAACGTGTGCGGAGAGCCGCTCACCGTAGCTCAGAATGTAATCGAGCGCGCCCGGAGAAAGTTCACGCAAAAGCGAAACGCCCGTTATCACCTCACCGAGGTAGCCGAAGAGTGTGCGGATACCCGCCAAGGATTTCTTTTGATTTTTGCGTCCGACAAGCTGACGAATCGTTTCGAGATGTCGCTCCTCGAGTTGGTCGAGAAATGTTTTGTATGAAAAATCTTTCGCCGCAGCGAGATTCGCGATTTTGATGAGCTGGTCGGTGACACCGCTCATGGCCGAAACGACGACCGCGGCCACTCGCGCGTCTTTCTGCGGTTTTCGCACGATTGCGATGACTTGTCGCATCGCCTCGGCACTTCCCATCGAGGTACCTCCGAATTTAAGGACTTTTATTCGTCGCGAAGCCATAAAGGGGCAACATTAACACATAATTGTCAATCTGTCAAAGCCCTACTGTGGGGATTCCAAGGTCTTTCTCGCAATAAGCTCAGCAACCGCTTGCCCGGGCTGCATAAGTATAAGGCGTATCTTTCCAGGTGCATGTGCGGATATTTCTTCCACTTTTGATGCGATTGTCTCGGGATCATTTGACCTGATTACCGCGAACATCTTCCCCGCCTCGTTATCTTGTGCGGCGTATTCTTCTAGCTTCGCGGCAAAGCCCTCAAGCTCCGAAGCGCCAAGGACGACGAGAACATTTTTACCCCTCAGCTCTTGCACCTTGCCCTTCATGCCCTTACGCAACATCTTGTCTAAGATCTTATCGTTATCGAAAAATTGCTCGGGCTTTCCTTCCCCCTTTTTGCAGCTCTCAACAAGCTCTTGAATTAGTCTTCCCACATTTTGATCGCTCGGAATAGTTTTTTCCAAGATAGGCCCAGCAAAGGCGGAACGGTCCTTATCGTATGCGGAGGATAGGCCGAGTAATACCGTTAGGGACATCTCGATGTCGCGGGAGGTCAATTTTTCCAATGTGTCCTCTAGCGCTTCTTGCGGGCCAACATATTCGATACCCTCAACAGTTCGCAGAATGGGGCCGGCAATACCATGCATGGCCATAGAGCTAAATGTGACAATCGGACGAGTACCATCGCGCGCCGCTGACTTCTGCAGGTCTCGAGCTATCTCGGCGACGCGTACGCGCAATTCCGCACCAAATTTATCGGTATCGATGGATCCTGCCAACGTCGGGTCTGAACTAGTATCAACTTTTGAGACGGAACGGTCGCCAAAGTACGCCTTGGCCTTCTTGAGGCGATCGGTGATGGTTTCGAGAAGAAATGCACTGAAATTGAATGTGTCCTTGCCGCTGTCACCTCCGATGACTTTTATAGGTCGTCGCACAAAGACCCGCAATTGCTCCGGGCTTTGACTCACGTCGGCGACACTGATCGAGCCGGTCATTCGTGTTGCCTTCAGATATCGACGCACATCGAACCCCACGTAAAAACGCTCATCGCCGGAACTCGTAAAAACACGGTCATCCTGCGGGTAGTCTTTTCCCTCCACCAAATCACCGTCGAATATATGCCGAACCTGAGGCGTGGCCGCAATGAGAGGATTGACCGTGCCGTGGTGTACACCGAATTTCTCCAACGTTTCCGCATCCGCCATTTCCAATTTCTCAACCCCGAGCCTTTGTGCAAGCGCAGCCTCATCCACATTTCTATCGCCTCGCAGGTGAATCATAACTACCCCTTTGTCCGGTGTGGTGAACGCGACGGACTTAAGGATTCGCCACGGCTCCACTCCGGCTTCCTTTAGCTGGTAGTAAGCGTTCTGGGTATTCTGGTCTATTGTTTGCGGCCGTCCTTTGTATGGACCGATCAAATAATCCGGACCGTACTGGAAGTCATCGTTCTCCGGCGCATCGCGAAGCGCCCACGTCGGTGATGCCTTATGCGCATCTAATTCTTGCCTCTCCCTTGCAGTGGGGAGCGCGGACGGAAAGAGCGCCGCGAGCCTCTGCGGAGACTGATGCAAGGCCGGAAGATGCAAGGCCCTAAAAAAACTGTCGATTGCGGTCAATCGCGGAATCGCAGGATCATCCGGCTTCAAACCAAGATCCGTCTGCCACTTGGGAGGAGCAGTACGGTCAATGTTCCCCCCGCCGCCTGTCTCCATATTCATGGACATAGGCTCATTGTATAGCTACTTCTGAAGAGTCTCGAATTGACCCAATTCTCTGTTCTTTCGGACGTTGTCCCATGTGAATACTGTGGCATTCATGGCCACGTAAACCCTTGCGGGAAGGCGTTGCGCGTTGGCGATTGCAAAGCCGAGATTGAAGAGCGAGTCTGATCTTTCCATAACGAACGGCTGCATTGCGCCGACGAGTACGACTGTCTTGTCTTTGATACGTTCACCAAGGAATCGCGCCGTGTCGGCCATTGTGTCGGTGCCGTGCGTAACCACGAGATGCGTTTCATCGCAGGTTTGGCAACGGTTAAGAATCGATTGTCTGTCTGCCTCCGTGAGGTCATTGGAATCCTTGAGCATGAGCACGTCGACAATCACCACGCTTTTGACGCGTGACTGTTCAAGCATCGCCGGGAGATTCGTGCCTGTCGGAAAGACGGACTTAGTAGTCGAGCTATAGGGCTGCGCGGAATCAATGGTACCGCCGGTTACGATGATTCGAACAGCGTCACTCATGGGAGAAAGTCTATCAGAAATTCAAGTCGCGGATGATTTCGGCGTCGACTTCGGTGAAGTTGGTCTGGCGGATGGCGCCGTAGAGGCGCACGGTGTCCCCTTCGGCAAAACGCTTAAGGCTTGTCGTTGCCTTTTTGTTGTTGAGCACGGTCGCTTTCGCTCCGAGATACATCGTGTAATCAGTTCCATCCACAGTGACGATTGCCGTCGCAGGGAGCGTAGTGCCGGAAATACTTTTGAGCGTGCCCTGGAAATTCCGCGGCTTAAACATGTCTTTGGGCTGGAATATTTCGAGCGCGCGCGCCGTGAGCGTGTTGCTCGGATAGTCGTAGGTACCGGAGACGGACAGCACCTTATCGCCCACGAGTAGGCCGGTGAAATCGATGGTGCGCGCGCCTTTAATGATGTTGAGCGAGGGTGAGACGACGACGGTCGTCGAGCCGAACGTTTTGTTGGGTAAGACAAACGTGAGTGCCTTGCTGGAATCGAAGCTGGCAATCGTCCCCGAGAGGGTTTTAGATTCCTGCACGAGCGCGGAGTCGCGGATACTCGAAGCCTTGATGATGAGGCTCTCGGCCGCTATTGAGAGCCCGCCTTCCACGTCGAGCACGTGGCCTTCTTTGATGTCGGCGACCGTCATCGCCTCCCCGTGATTTTTCGATATGAGCGTCGAGGTGCCGACGAGTACGGCTACTCGGATAAACGCATCGCCCCAGTAGGCTCGCGTGAACAGGTTGTTGCCCGATTTCTGCAGCACGATAAGACTTTTTGCGGTGAGCGCACCTGCCGGGTCAATGTGTATCTCGGAATTCGTCGCAAACGCGAGTGCGGGAGTGAGAGCTGCGGAGAACGCAAGCGAGATTACGAGTGCGCGAATATGTGATTTCATACTGCGGCACTATAGCAGATGAAGAAAAAAATCGCACGCCTATCTACAATTCGATGAATTTTTGACACCCATGTGTGCACACCTACAATGAAACACAACTCCATGGGAACTTCAGTATTCGCGTCTTCAATTGCAGTAGCAGCCGTTGCCGCTTTTATCGCAGCACATCCGAAGCAACTCAACTACTACGCAGAGCCGCAAGCGTATGTGTCGCAGGCGGCGTTGCATACTGTCGTGCAGGGTTTCGGGCAAGCATTCACTGCCGAGCTTGCAGCCTTTGCCGCTCCGGACCCGGCGCAGTTCCCCGTGCTCGTGCAAATTCCCTCAATCAAGCTCGCGGCGCCGATCGAAAACATGGGAGTGAACACAAAAGGCGAGATGGATGCGCCGGACGGCACCGGCCGAGCGGTCGGCTGGTACAAGGACGGCGCCGTGCCGGGCGCACTCGGGAGCGCGGTCTTCGACGCACACGTCTTTGCAGCTTTTTCAAAATTGCGATTCGTAAAGCCGGGACAAGATATTTTCGTGACCACCGCGGCGGGCAAGAAACTGCACTTCATCGTTACCGATTCGCGCGTGTACAAACTCGGCGAATTACCGCCGTCCCTCTTATTCGCGCAAAACGATGCGCGCCGATTGAATCTCATCACATGTGCGGGCAAGCCGACGAAAGACGGCTCGACCTACGACCACCGGCTGGTCGTGTACACCAAACTCGTCGAGGAATCTTAATTACGGTTTTCTACGCAGAAGAAAAGCGGTCGTGAGTGAATTCATGACAATCATCGCAAGCGAGTGCAGCATAGTGGCCACGTTGTAGGCTTCGAGCGAGAAAAGCGCGAGTGAGTGTCGTAGCACGTTGCTCGAGTAGAGTATCGGCGATTCCGTTTGAGGCTCCTGCCACGCCTTCCGCAGCGTGGGAGCAAAGCCAAACACGTCTATCGTAACGACGATTATGACCGAGAGTGTCGGGTCTTTCGTGAGGTACCACGGGATGAGACCGAGAAGTGCCGTTATCAGAAAGAAGGTGTCGAGCTTCGTCGTGCGTTTAAATCCGAAGCGAAGCGAGAGAAGAAAAATAATGAGCGTAAAAATCTCGGATGCGGCTGTCGGGATGACGCCAACCCCCGCGCCCTTTGCCAGCTGTCCGAAAAAAACGGTGCCCGATACGATAGTCCAAACGAACCACGTGTACGCATGCGGCTGCACTCTACCCTTCAAGACATCGATAACGTACGGCACGTTGCCGGCGATTGCGATGCATGCAGCGACGATGGCGAACGCTTCTTTCATTCTCTAAGCGTAGCATCTAAATACCGATGACGCCGAAAAGCTTTCCTATGCCGTACGTAATTGCCATTGCCGCGACACCGCCGGCAAGCACGCGAAGTGTGGCAGGAAGTTTCTTGGCTCCTCCTACCTGCGCGCTAAGACTGCCGGTGACGGCCAGTGCGATGAGGACAGCGACGAACGTAACGGGTATACGAAGTTCCGTGGGCGCGAACGCGATGGCAATGAGCGGTATGACGGCGCCGGAGAGGAACGCCCCCGCGGAAGCAAAAGCGGCGTGCCAGGGATTGGTGAGATTGCTCGGGTCGATGTGGAGCTCGGCTTCAGCGTGCGCGGCAAACGCGTCGTGATGCGTCAGCTCTTCGGCCACTTTGTGCGCGGTCTCTTTGGTAAGACCTTTGCGCTCGTAGATGCGTGCGAGTTCTGCAAGTTCCTCTTCGGGCACGGTAGCGAGTTCCCTCCTTTCCTTTTCAAGCAGCGCCTCCTCCGTATCACGCTGCGTACTTACCGATACGTACTCCCCCACGGCCATAGAGAGCGACCCCGCGGCGAGACCGGCTACACCGGCAGTAATGATGAACCCGAGCGAGTCGGACGCACCGGCAACACCGAAAATGATTCCGGCCACCGACACGATACCGTCGTTGGCGCCCAAGACGGCGGCGCGGAGCCAATTTAATTTCGGACCCGGTCGCTCGTGTGATTCGTGGTGGACGAACATGCGCCCAGCCTATCACATTCGTAGTAATTCCAGCTTCTTCTTTCGCGGCCATTTCTTTATCTCGGCTTCGCGTTTGAGTGCAATGCTGCGGCTCTTCGCCTGTTCCGAATACAGGATGCGGCGTGCACCCTTCGCGCGTGTGTAATGCCCGCCGACTCCTTTCTTGTGCTCTGCAAGCCGCCGTGCGACATCGGTGGTTATACCGGTATACAGCGAACCGTCTTTGCATTCGAGAAGGTAGACGAAATACATGCGACTACTTGGCAAGATCGAGTTTCTCATCGATGCGAATCTTCGACACGAATCCGGGTACGTGACTTACGAGTATCATCGCTCCCTTGTAGGCGTCGAGTGCCGCAGCTATGACGGGAAGATGGCGGAAATTCATGTGATTGGTCGGCTCGTCGAGAATAAGGAGTCCGGGCTTGAGGAGTACCAGCCGCGCAAATGCCACGAGCCCTTTTTGGCCTTCGGAGAGATGCCCTATTTTCGTGTGGATCATTTCCGCGGAAATGAGAAAGCCTGCGGCCGTGGCGCGCAATCTTTCTTCAATCTGCTCCTTCATCACCGACATGAGCTCCTCGTACACGGTCGCTTCGAAGTTGAGGTTGGAAAAATCCTGGCGGTAATAGCCGACCACAATCCCCTTGCCGATTTCGGCGCCTTCAGCAGTTTTATTTGCAATCGACTCAAGGAGCGTGCTTTTGCCGATGCCGTTGGGGCCAAGCAGCAAAAGATGCTGATTCTTTTTGAGCGTGATTTCCTTTTTATGCTTTTTGGATTTACTGACGCCGCCTTTCCCGTGAGCAATCGTATTGTAGGAAGTGATCTTGAGTATCTCGCCCGAAAGGTCTTCCTGAACCGGAATAGTGAACGCCCGAATAGTCTTATCCTCGCGACGCACATCGACCATCGATTCCTCAGCTTCTTCAGCCTTCGCGCGCATGCGTTTGGCCACGAGCCGGAGCTGGCCGCCTTTCATGGCAAAGAAGTTCGCCTTTTCTTTATTTTCTATTGCAATCTTCTGCAGCTGCGCATTTTTCATATTTTCTTTCTCCACGCGTGCGCTGATGTCCTTCAATACATCGGAATAGTTGCCCACATACTGCTCCACTTTGTGCGTATGAACGTCGAGATATAGTACGCCCTGCGTAAATGAATTGAGGAACGCCGCATCGTGCGAAATAACGATGCACGTTTTGTTGTAGTCGACGAGGAATTTCGTGAGGTGCTCGATGCCGGCCTTGTCGAGATTGTTGGTGGGCTCGTCGAGAAGCAGTAGCTCCGGTTCTTGGATAAGCGCCGAGGCGAGCAAAAGCCTCGCTTGCTGCCCACCCGAGAAGGTGCCGACGATGCGGTCGTGCGGCGCATGCACGTTGACCACTTCCAGCACCTCCTCGATGCGCGGGTCGATATCGTATATCTTCTCGCTAAACATCTTCTCGAAAAATTCTCGGACGCTGAGCTGCAGCTCGGCACGCGGAATGACCTGCCGCGCGGTTGCGATAGTGACCTTCGGCGCGATGGTGATGGTGCCCGACTCCGGAAGTTCGGCCCCGATGAGCAATTTGAAAATCGTGCTCTTGCCGGCACCGTTCTGGCCCATCAGCGTGAACTTCATGCCGCGTCGCACCGAAAAACTGACCTCATCGAAAATGGTTTTGTTGGCGCCGAATTCGTGCGACACGTCGTCGAAGCGCACTATCGTTTCGTCGCGTGACATAAGCGATTACCCTATCCTACTCTCGGGTCTTGTGAAAGCTCCTTTCCGCTTTAGCACAATGCGTGTATTGTAAACGCGCCATGAAAACGCCTCCCGCAAAACCACTGTACCCGATGCGTATCAATAAATACCTCGCGCTCAAGAAGTACTGCACACGCCGCGAGGCCGATACGATGATTGAGAAAGGGAAAGTTTTAATCAACGGCAAACGAGCGGTGCTTGGAGATAAGGTCAGGGAAACTGATACGGTGGATGTGAAATTCCGCCAAAAAAAATACCGCTACTTCGCCTACTTCAAGCCGCGCGGCATCATCACGCATTCGCCCCAAGGCGACGAGCAGGACATCGCGATGGTGACGCCTATCGAAGGAGTATTCCCGATCGGCCGCCTCGATAAAGACTCGTACGGTCTCATCATCCTCACCGACGACGGACGCATCACCGAGACGATGCTGAATCCGAAATACGAGCACGAGAAAGAATATGAGGTCTCCTGTCTCGATGAACTGCCGAAATATTTTAAGGAGAGAATGGAGGCCGGTGTAAACATCGGCGACTATACGACAAAACCCTGCTCGGTCACGATTATCGGCAAAAAGAAATTTTCTATCATTCTCAAAGAAGGTAAGAGGCACCAGATACGCCGGATGTGCGGCGCATTCGGGCAGAGCGCGACCGAGCTGAAACGTGTACGCGTTATGAACATACGGCTCGGCGCACTTCGCTCCGGGGAACATCGCGCCATCGAGGGCGGAGAACTCCAGGTATTTTTGAAGGCACTGGGAGTCTGATGTAGGACGCTCGCCTTGCGAAGAGAGCCCTGATATCATGACCGTCGTAACAAAAAGGTCGGGGTCTTGTCTTAATCATATACATCAATAACATCTATGAACAAAAACGTCGTTATCGGAGCAATCGTTATCATCGCGCTCGGGCTCGGTATTTGGTATTTCTCATCGGGCAGCGGCACTACTACTCAAGACACGGCTACAACCACCTCAGACACAGGCGGTACCGGCGCCGGCACACCGGCCGCGACGCAAGGAAAGGCCGGCACCTTCCGCAGTATATTCACGCAGACCGGCAACCATCAGTGCTCGTATGAGCAGGTGAGCGCAACCGGCCGCGCGAGCAGTGTTGTATACATCGCCGACGGAAAGATGCGCGGCGAATTCCGCACGGCTTCGGGCAACACGAACACCGCCAGCCTGATGATCTACGACGGCGGCTATCTCTACAGTTGGAAAGAGGGCGCGACAGTCGGAAAAAAGACGACTATCCGCACCATCGCTGATCTTCCGGAAGCGATTCCCAACGACCTTACGAGCGGCGCTGTCTTCGGTACCGCGAGCGAAAGCGTGGGCTGGGACTGCCACGACTGGGCGAAAGACGTGAAAGTATTCACCATCCCCACGTACGTAAAGTTCTCAGCAGGTTCCTGAATTTCGTTTCGCTGACCAAAACTGCCCGCTTTTGCGGGCAGTTTTTCTTTACTCTAAATTTCTACCAATGTAGTCGTCGCGATGCTGCCGTCTTTTGCGGATTCATCGTAACGTTCGATGCGGAACCCTTTGTTGTGCTTGAAAGCGGAGAATGTGGTGCCTGTGAGCGCGTAGTAGCAATTCACCCGGCCGATTACGATCGTATTGTTCTGGAGTTCATTAGTCGTGGTGGCGGTGCATCCGTAGGCAGTGCCGAGATCGTACTCCTTAGTTTTGCCATCGTAGGTGGTGACATCCGCAGCAATCTTCTGTTCGTAGAAATGGAAATCGTCCTGGCTCGTGACGGCCGGATTCGCCTTTTCGATGTTCCAACTTATTTTGCGGACTGTCGTCGCATCACGGTTCCAAAGCGGCAGAAGAGGTCCGCCTGTCAGATAGAAGCCGAGCTTACCGACCAGAAAGAACGGTGGCGCGCAATCATCTCCGCCATCCACGTTGACTATCGGCTCCGGGCTGCAGCCGTAGTGGATAGTTGAGCCAACGTAGCGAACGCCAAGAAAGACAGCGATTGCTATGATACCGAGTGCAACGTTCCGTAAAACCCCTTCCATATTTTTTATTTTTTACATTCTATTAAATCGCCCGGCTGACAATCCAAGGCCTTGCATATCGCCTCAAGGGTCGAGAATCGGATTGCACGCGCCTTTCCATTTTTGAGAATCGAAACATTGGCCATCGTGATGCCTACCTTCTCGGTAAGCTCGGTGACGCTCATTTTTCGCTTCGCGAGCATCACATCTATGTTGATGGTGATACTCATACCGTGAGATCGTTCTCGGACTTGATATCAATCGCATTCTTGAGGAGCTTCTCGAGGACCGCCGCAAAAACGCTCATAACGAGCGGTGCGAATATCAGCACGAGTCCGAGCACGGTAGCGCCCGGAGCATTGTCCTTTTCCGACACGTAGATGATGAAGGGCATCATCAGAGCATAGAGAAGACTGATGCTTCCCGCGCAATATTTGATACTCCAAACGGCAGACACAGATTTTTCAGAGAAAGCGGTGTTCGCATCGATGTACCGGAGGAGCAAGAATCCCTGATAGAGCGCGTAGAAAAAAGGAACGGCAGTCATGAGCATACCGAGCAATATCGGGAGATACGTTCCCCCGTTACCGGAAATGCTGACGCCGAGCAGTATCAAGCAGAAGCCCGCGGCGACGAGTCCGATTAGTGCGATGATAGATTTTAAGAACAATGTTGAGCCGTGTTTCATCCTTCCAGGGTAAGCTGGCATTTATCGATTGTCAATATATTATTATCGTTGCCTGGGGATTCAACGATGAATGCAGCCCGCCCAGCAGCAGGGGCGGCGCATGCCGCCTGAGAGTTTCGAGAGGCCTTTCTTGATACGGATATTTCGCGTGTCGGCCTTTTTGCCCGAAGTGACCCAGCAAATCCACTCGTTCCGCGCGAGCGGCGTGATGTCGTCCCATATCGCTCGCGCCTTCGGCGTAGCGATAATGGCCTTCTGCCAATCATCCGGCATCTTGTGGACTGTGCCTCCGAGAATCACTTTTTTTATCATACGATTCATTTTACCAAATCCCTCAAAATCCGGGCTTACTTAACTACTTTATCTCGACATTTTTCGCAAGAGTTTTGAATCTATTACCGTCCGCCTGCAATACCGTAATAGTTATAGCGCCTGTTTTGCTTGTCTTGATATCTTTCACAACACCCGACTTACCAGCATGCGTTCCGCCAACAACTTTACACTTCGCACCGTCTTTTAACACATTACTTGCTGTAGGGTTCATTACCGTAATTCTATCAAAGATTTCGAACGGGAATCAAATTTCCTAGTTGCCGGACTTGGAATCCCCTCGATTCGCGCTGCCGCCGTCGCGGCATCGCGATCTCGCGCCGAGCCTCG
>CALRIB010000027.1 GCA_943359705.1 Candidatus Nomurabacteria bacterium
CCAACGCCGGTCTCTTTGCATATCCGATGCTGATGGCCGCCGACATTTTGCTCTATGACACCGACGTCGTCCCGGTAGGGCAAGACCAACGCCAACACATTGAGTACGCAAGAGAAGCCGCGACGAAATTCAACAACGCGTTCGGCGAAACATTCAAGGAACCGAAAGAGCGCATTCTTGAAAATATCGCGACCGTGCCGGGCACAGACGGTAAGAAAATGAGCAAAAGCTACGGCAACACCATCCCGCTTTTCGGCTCGAAGGACGAAATTGCAAAGGCCGTCATGGGCATTGTTACCGACTCCAACGCAGAGAGCCCGGAACATGTCTACGCCATCCACCTCCTTTTCAAAGACCGCAGCGAACTGAGCGAGCTCTACAAGAGCAACAAAGGCAAATATAAAGTGCTCAAGGAAGCACTCATCGCTGACATTGAAGCCGTGGTCGCCCCGATGCGCCAGATTCGCGACTCCATCACTGACGAGCAAGTAAAAGAAATCCTCCGCGACGGCGCCGAGCGTGCTCGCGAGAGAGCGGTTAAGAAGATAGCCGATGTTAAGCAAAAAATCGGAGTAACGATTTGATATGGAACGAACTCTCAACAACGATTTACCGGCAGCGGTGGGGAAGACGGTCAAAATTGCCGGCTGGGTGGATGTGCGGCGCGACCACGGGAAGCTCATCTTTTTGGATATTCGGGACCGGAGCGGGATTGTGCAGGTGGTGGTGACACCCAAGGCTGCGGAGGCGCTTGAGACTGCCAAAGAGCTTCGCGCTCAGTGGGTCGTGGAGATTGAGGGTGAAGTAAAAGCCCGGCCGGAAAATATGCGCTCCGAAGGTGCGCTGGGCGGGGTAGAAGTCGGCGTGCAGAAGATAGCGATTCTTTCACGCGCGCATGAGCTGCCCTTTGAACTGGGGACTGACGTCAACATTGATACTCATCTCGACAATCTTCCGCTGACGCTCCGAAGCGCGCGAAGTCGCGATATCTTTACGATGCAGTCGGCGATTCTCGGTGCGTACCGCACCTCGCTTCGTGAGCAAGGATTTACCGAATTCATAGCGCCCGCGCTCGTGGGCGGCGACGCCGAAGGCGGAGCCGCCGCATTTAAGGTGGATTACTATTACGACCAAACAGCTTATCTGGCCACTTCGCCGCAGTTCTACAAACAAATAATGGTGGGACCGTTTGAGCGAGCGTTCACTGTTGCAAAAATTTTCCGCGCAGAAAAAAGTGCGACGACTCGTCACCTCAGCGAAGCCACCTGTCTTGACTTTGAAATGGGATTTATCGAGAATGAGCGCGAGCCGATGAAAGTGCTCGAGAACACTATTCGGTATACCGTCGAACAAGTAACAAAAGAACATGGCGACATCTTCGCTCGGTTCGGTACAACCGCACCCCTCATGCCGGCCGAAATTCCGATACTGACCCTCAAAGACGCATTGCAGACACTCGGCAAGGCAGAAGCCCCTGACATGGAGCCCGAGGACGAGCGCGCGATTTGCGAGTGGGCAAAGAAAGAGAAGGATTCTGATTTCGTGTTCATCACAAGATACCCGACCAAGAAGCGGGCGTTTTACACGTACGAGGAGCCCAGCGAAGCACCGTACTCTCGCGGCTTCGACCTTCTCTTTCGCGGATTGGAGATAAACAGCGGCGCGCAGCGCATTCACGATTACGATACTCTTGTCGCACGAATGAATGACCGCGGTCTCGACCCGGGGAAATTCTCCTACTACTTGCAGGCTTTCAAATACGGTTTGCCCCCGCACGGCGGTTCCTCGACCGGTCTTGAGCGCTTCACCGCCCGCATGCTCGAAATTCCGAATGTGAAAGAAGCGACGGCATTCCCGCGCGATATTAACCGCATCGACACCAGACTTTCAGAATAATTTTCAATGCGCAATTTCCAATTTTCATTGAATTTGCAATGACTCACTGTCACAATGGAACATTGATTGAAAATTGAGAATTAAAAATTGAAAATTCCCATGTACAACTTTTCAGTTACTACTGAACATTACTCCGGGCCATTGGAGGCTCTTTTAAACTTGATAGAGGATAGAAAACTCTCAATTTCTCAGGTGAATCTTTCGCAGGTCACCGATGCGTATCTCGCGTACGTGGAGAAGTTGCCGGAGCTACCGCTCGGAGAAACCGCACAGTTTATTCTCGTCGCCTCGACACTTCTGCTCATCAAATCTCGTACGCTCCTGCCCACGCTGACGCTTTCTGAAGATGAGCGCGAAAGCGTAGTCGAGCTTGAGCGCCGTTTGGCGCGCTACGCATTAGTGCGCAAAGCGGCCAAGCTTCTGCGCAAGGAGTGGGGGAGGGCGCCCCTATTTTTTGCCAAGCGCGCGCCGCTTCGCCCCGCCGTCTTTGCACCCGCGGAGGCTTCCGTCCCCAAAGTGCTGGCGGTCATGCAACGATTACTTTCACTTCTGCCCAAACCGGAAGAACTGGTTAAGGCGACCGTGGCACCCGTGCTGGCACTCGAAGACGTCATCAAGAGTTTGCGCACGCGCATCACTTCGGCCTTTCGCGCGAGCTTCAGCGAGCTCACACGCTCGCGCCCGAGGCACGACGTCATCGTCTTTTTCCTCGCCACGCTCGAACTCGTTCGTTCCGGGTCTATCTCTGTCACACAGGAAAAACTTTTTTCCGATATAACGCTCGAATCCGAGGCCTCCGGATTGCCCCGCTATGGTTAATCTCGCTTCAAAAGTCGAAGCGTTGCTTTTTGCCGAAGGCGGCAGCTTGTCGCGTAAACGCATCTCCTCGGCGCTCGGCTGCAACGACAAGGAACTCGCCGAAGCTCTGGGCGTTCTCGGAGCGAGGCTTACGGGCGGCATTACGCTCGTCACGACCGACACCGAAGCTTCTTTGGTTATTGCTGCCGTTGCAAGCGATGCGGTGCAGAAGGCGTTCGAGAAGGAACTCGGGCGAGAAATAGGGGATGCTGGTCTCGAAGTGCTGGCTATTGTGCTCTACCGAGGTCCCTCGACCCGTGCAAAAATTGATTACATCCGTGGGGTCAACACTTCCTCGACTCTCCGCAATCTTTTGGCGCGCGGACTGGTGGAGCGCATCGCTAATCCGGAAGATGCACGTGAATATCTGTATCGCCCGACCGTCGAAGTGCTCGCACATCTCGGGGTCACCGACACAGGAAAATTACCCGACCATGCTACAATCGCCGCTGAGCTTTCTGCATTTGAGGCAAAGAGCGACCCATTTGATGGAACCCGAGACACATAGCCCCATAGCCGAGCCTACAGTCACCGCGCACCCCCCCATGCGCACTTCTTCTATTGGCGCACTCGCGATGGTGCTTGTGGTAGCTGCCGTTTCGTTCGGCTTTTTTCAATTCAGCGCAGTGCCCGTGCCGGAAAAAGCACAGACGGCCGCGGCAGCAATCGCTCCGTCACCTTTTGACGGTATACAGCTCATCAGCAAAGCAGCCGTCGTTATTGATATTCAAACAGGCAAAACCCTCTATGAACACAACGCCGACGCGCAACTACCGCTCGCCTCACTCACGAAAGTAGCGATGGCTCTGGCGGTCGCTGAAGTTCTTCCGACAGATGACGTCATTACGATTCCGTACAACACGCTCTGGTCCTCAAATGCCGATCCGCTACGCAAGGGCGACCGCTGGCGTGTGCGCGACGTACTCGACTACACACTCATCGCTTCTTCAAACGAGGGCGCGGATATTCTCGCAGCCGCCGCAGACGACCGGCTCCACGCGCGCTTTCCGCAATCTCCCGCGGATGGTGCGACGCTCTGGCGAATGAACGACCTCGCCCAAAGTCTCGGCCTTTCGGGCACCTACTTCCTCAACGTCAACGGCTTGGATATCAGCACGACGCAGTCCGGTGCATACGGCTCCGCGCGCGATGTCGCCAAACTTTTTGCCTACGCCGCATCGGCGCAGCCTTCGCTCTTTGCGGGCACCGCAGAGGACGGAGAGCTTTTGACCTCCGTTAACGGCAAGAACACGACCTTACCCACCAACACCAACGAGTCCCGGGGCCGCATATCAGGCCTTATTATGGGCAAAACGGGGCTAACAGACCTCGCGGGCGGCAACCTGGCGGTAGTCTACGATGTCGGGCTTGCCCACCCGGTGGTAGCCGTCGTGCTCGGCTCGACCAAAGACGGACGATTTGATGACATTCAGAAACTAGTGGCAGCATCGCGCCTTTCGATAGCACAACAGTAGTCCTTCGAGCCAGTCTAGGACACGGGGTATACTAAAGGACATGTTGTCCGATATCGTACGCATTCTTCTGCCCGCCGGGGCGGCGTTCCTTATCGGTATGGGTATCACACCCATACTCACTCACTACCTGTACGCGTACAAGGCCTGGAAGAAAACGCCGGGCAAGGTGGCGCTCGACGGTTCGCAGGCGAGCGAATTCAATCGCCTGCATGAAGTGCATGAAGTGCGAGCGCCGCGTATGGGCGGTATTGTCATCTGGGGAAGCGTACTTATCACAATAGTCGGCATTGCAATTATCGCGGGATTCGTCCCGAGCGCGGCTCTTCTCAAATTCAACTTCCTCAGCCGCAGCCAGACATGGATACCGCTTGCGGCTCTCATGGTCGGCGCAATCGCCGGTCTCATCGACGACCTCCTCGTGATTCGGCCGGGCGGCACGGGTCTCGCACTGTGGTTCCGGCTCGCGGTTGTTTTTCTCCTTTCACTTTTCATCGGGTGGTGGTTTTGGGACAAACTCGAGGTCACCGCAATAAATATTCCGTTCCATGCCCCGCTTGAAGTAGGCTGGCTCATCATCCCGCTTTTTATTTTGGCATCGCTCGCACTCTACGCCTCCGGCGTTATCGACGGCATTGACGGGCTCTCCGGCGGAGTTTTCGGTTCTATTTTTGCCGCATATGCGCTTATCGCCTATGCGCAAAATCAGATTGACCTCGCGGCCTTCTCCGCGGCAATCGTCGGCGGCATTCTCGCATTCCTATGGTTCAACGTGCCGCCCGCGCGCTTCTATATGACAGACACGGGCACGATGGCGCTCACGCTTACCATCGCAACAATCGCATTCATGACCGACAACCTCGGCGGGGGATACGGCATCAGCGTGCTTCCGATCATCGGCGGATTGCTCGTAGCCACCGTAGCCTCCGACATCGCGCAGGTGTGTTCCAAAAAATTCTTCGGGAAAAAAATTCTTCGCATTGCACCTCTTCACCACCATTTCGAAGCGCTCGGATGGCCGGGGCATAAGGTGGTAATGCGCTATTGGATTCTCTCCATCGTCTTCGCCGGCGTAGGCGTCATTCTCGCCTTGAGTGCCTTACAAAACCCCTGGTAGCGCCATGAAAAAAGCTTCCGTCGACACATCGCTCGCGCTTCTTATCGCGGTCCTCGTCTTCGGCGGCGCGCTCATCTTTGCGTCCGCAGCGTTCGGGCTCCTCGCCCGAGGGGCGAATCACATTCCTGCCGTGGCGCTAAGACAGGTGATCTGGATAGCTACCGGTCTCGTCGCTCTCTTTATCGCGAGCCGTATCGACTACGCTCTGTGGCGACGCTATGCCCCGCATGCCTTTGTGCTGGCGCTCATCGCTACCGCCGCCGTTTTTCTTCCGCACATCGGCATTGAACACGGGGGCGGAAGACGCTGGATGGCGCTCGGCGGTATCACGGTGCAACCTTCGGAAGCGTTGAAGCTCGGCTCCATTCTGATCGCCGCAGCGTACTTTGCCTCCATTCACGCACGCATCAATGATATTCGTTACGGACTCGGCGGCCTTCTTGCGATTCTTGCAGGGCCGGTACTACTCCTCGTGATGCAGCCCGACCTCGGCACGCTCAGTATCATAATTCTTTCGGTCTGCGCGATATTTTTTGCCGCCGGTGCGAACTGGCGCGATTTGGCAATTCTTGTTATCACGGGCGTCCTCGCGCTCGCACTTCTGGCATTCTTTAAGCCGTATGTGATGGATCGCATCCAAGTATTCTTCAACCCTGCGCAAGGTCAGCAAGCGGAAGGCTATCAAATTAAACAATCGCTTATTGCCATCGGCTCAGGCGGATTTTTCGGCAGGGGATTCGGCCAGGGTGTGCAAAAGTTTACCTACCTTCCGGAGCCGATGGGGGACTCCATTTTCGCGGTAGCCGGTGAAGAATTCGGGCTCGTGGGTACATGCGCTATCATAGGACTCTTTCTCGCGTTCGCACTCCGCGGGCTCTCGACCGCCACCAAAGCGCGCGACGCTTTCGGCACCTTTCTGGCAATCGGCATCTCGGTGTATCTCGCCAGCGAAGCCTTCATCAACATCGGCGCGATGCTTGGACTCGGTCCGCTCACCGGCATCCCGCTCACCTTCATCAGCCAGGGCGGCAGCGCGATGCTCGTTTCCCTCGCGAGCGCCGGCGTCCTTCTCAATGTCTCTCGCCACCGTTCCCGCCGCTAAATTGACCTGGAAGCGTTCTTGTGGCATAGTCCTCGGAGCTTTTCCCATGATGGGAAGGCCTTGAATGAGTGAATGAGAGGACTCAATGTCTCTATCAGATCCCTTGCACGGCTCCATCAAGTTCTTCAATGACCAGAAGTTGTTCGGATTCTTCACGCCGGATGTTCTTCGCCCAGACGGCAAGGACATCTTCTTCCACCGGGACAACTGCGAGGACGTTCGCGAGAGCGAAATCGTCGTCGGCGAGCTCGAGTTCATCATTGGTAGCCAACTCGAGCGCCAGCCCAAGAAGACCGCACGAGTGGTGTTCATCGTCGAAGAGAAGACGCGAGGACCATCCGCATTCCAATGGACCTATGAGGACCTTTGGGACAAGCGGATGCAGATCATCAACGCACGTCCCAAGCCCGACGAGCTCTACTGCCATGTCGTGGACGGCGGCAACGCCAACAACGATTATAAGAAGACCATCGTCTGGGATGGTTGGCGGGCGGCTCTCGAAACCTACCTGACCAACGCCAGGCCGGACTTGAGCCCGGAGAGCAACGTCTATCTCGAAGAACTTCGGGCACACGGCTGGGAGCGCATGTGGCACCCCGCGAACTGGCATCCGGCGTACAAAACGCAGGATGCAAGCGGCGATGTCGGGGACGGTGAAATTAATGTCGAAGAGGTGTTCCGTCGTTTGAAGGCGTTGGGCACACCTGGATAGAAATGACCGAATGGTCAGGGCTGGCGCAAGGACGAATTGTCGTCTGAGCGCCAGCCTGCTTGTTTTTAAGATACTGGAGGAGATGTTTTATGATAAAATCCGTCTATGAAAATCGTGCTGGCAGGCGGGGGGACGGGTGGGCATTTTTACCCGCTTATTGCCGTCGTTGAGGCTATCGAGGACATTTCCAAGGAGCGCACGCTGATTGAGCCGGACATTTATTACGTCGGGCCCGACCCGTTCGACATGAATGCGCTCGTTGAGCACGACATCCACTATCGTCCTACATCCGCGGGAAAGCTGCGCCACTATCCGAGCATCCTCAACTTTTTCGATTTGTTCAAAACCGGATGGGGAATTATCCGCTCCATTTTTCAGCTTTTTATTTTGTATCCCGATGTGGTCTTTTCTACCGGCGGCTACGCAGCCTACCCGATACTCTGGGCTGCACGACTTCTGCAGATACCGGTTATCAGTTACGACGCCGACGCATCACCCGGCCGCGTGTCGCTCTGGGCAGCTTCTTTCTCCCGCTGGATTGCGCTTGCTCACCCGGACGCGGCCGAAAAGTTCCCCAAAAAATACTTGAGCAAGATCGCCCGCATCGGTCATCCGATTCGCAAAGAAATCGAGGCGCCCACCAAAGAAGGCGGACACGAATTCCTAAAAGTGGACCCCGCAATACCGACCGTTTTTATTATGGGTGGATCTCTTGGCGCAAAAACTATCAACGAGACCGTGCTCGATGCGCTTCCGGCACTCGTGGAGCGATACAACGTCATTCACCAAACAGGAGGCGCGAATCTGCAAGACATCGCGAATATCGCAAATGTTGAATTGAAGGAGTCGCGCTATCACGACCGCTATCGTCCGTATGGCCTTTTGAATTCCCTGGCTCTGCGCATGGCGGGAGGCATCGCCTCCGTCGTCGTCGCGCGCGCGGGGAGCGGAACGATATTTGAGATTGCGAGCTGGGGCGTGCCTTCCATCCTCGTGCCGATTCCAACCGAAATAGCCCGTGACCAGACAGAAAACGCATACTCCTACTCACGCGGGGGTGCAGCGGCAGTACTCGAGCAAAAAAATCTCACCCCACACCTTCTAGTGGCGGAGATACAGCGCATCATGGGCGACGCCCCGCTTCGGGAGAAAATGAGCGCGGCAGCCAAGGCGTTTGCCCGCCCGCAGGCGGCTCGTAAATTGGCGGATATCATCGTCGAGACAGCTCTCGAGCACGAGCCTATCTAAGTATGCCCCACACACTTGTGCAAAATATGTACACTCAGTTCAAACATCGAGCAGCCGCAACATCTTTGGAGATTATTGAAGTTAGAGACTTAGTGTGAGGGGTATGGAGAAGGTTCGCGTACGCTATCCGCCGAGTCCCACGGGCTACTGCCACGTGGGCACGGCGCGCATGGCCGTGGTGAATTATCTTTTTGCAAAAAAGCACGGCGGTAAGATATTCTTCCGCAGCGAAGACACCGACAAAGAGCGCAGCAAGCGCGAATACGAAGAGGATATTATCGAGCAACTGCACTGGCTCGGATTAGGTTGGGACGATTTTAGCCGCACTACGGAGCTCGTCGAATCTCATAAAACGGCGATGCACAAGCTCGTGGGCGAAGACAAGGCGTATGTGTCAAAAGAAGAGAGTAAGAAAAATCCGGGAGAATTCGTGGAGGTCGTTCGGCTGCGCAATCCCGGCAGGAGCGTGACGTTTACCGACGTCATTCGCGGCGATATCACATTCGACACGACGGAGCTCGGCGATTTCGTTATCGGCCGAGCTATCGACGACCCGCTCTACAATTTTGCTGTGGTCTATGACGACGGCACACAAGGTATCACGCACGTCATCCGCGGCGAGGATCACATTTCGAATACACCCCGCCAAATCCTGATTCAGGAGGCGCTCGGTTTTCCGCGCCCTGTATACGCGCATTATCCGCTCCACCTCGGAGCCGACAAATCCAAGCTCTCGAAACGCACGGGCGACGTGGCCGTGCGCTCGTATCGTGAGAAGGGCTTTCTTTCCCCGGCACTGCTCAACTACATCGCCATCCTCGGGTGGACGCCGCCTTCCGGCAAGGAAATTCTCTCGCTCGATGAAATGGTCGCGGAATTCGAACTTGAGAATCTTCACAAAAGCGGCGCCGTCTTTGATATGGAAAAACTCCGCTGGTACAACAGGCACTACCTTTCAGAAATGTCTGTCGAAGATTTCAACGCACACGCGCTTACCGTATTGCGAGCCGCTATCACGGCACGGAATTTGTCCTGGAATGATGCGGGCGAAAAAATACTGTCGCTCATCCGCGAAAAAATATCAGTGTGGGGGGATATTTCGGACCTCGTCGCAGAAGGGGAGTTTGATTTCGCGTTTTCCGCTCCCGTACTCGACCCGGCCAAAATCCCCGGCAAAGGTGACGATGCGGCGGCCGGTGCAAAGCACTTACACCACGTGCGCGCACTTCTCGAGAAGCTCTCCGAGGCTGACTTTCGTGACTCGGAGCGAGTTAAAGCGGCACTTTGGGACTACGCCACAGAAGCCGGCCGCGGCAGTGTTTTGTGGCCCCTTCGGTATTCGCTTTCAGGTCGCGAAAAATCCCCCGACCCGTTCCTCATCGCCTCGGTCATCGGCAAATCGTCCACGATAGAGCGTGTTGAGATTGCGTTAAACACACTGCAAAGCTCATGAGGCGCTTTTTGACGGCCGGTATGGTGCTTGCGCTCTTGGCCGCGCTGGTACCCGCGCAAGCCTCTTGGGCGCAAACCGCCGATGAGATTCAGCAGCAAATCGACGGCCATACCGCGCAAATAGATATTCTCAACAAAGAAATCGCGGAATACCAAAAACAGCTTGATAGCGTCAGCAGCAAAAAGACGACGCTCCAGAGCACCGTCAATCAGCTCAATCTTTCCATCAAAAAAACGACCGCGAGCATCAACGTCACAAAGGCGCAGATAAGTACGACACAGCTGCAAATACAGCAACTCGCGGGCGGCATTCAGCAAAAGCAGGCTTCAATTGAATCCGCGAAATCGGGAATCGGCGAATCGGTGCGTACCCTGAACGACGCGGAATCCCAACCCCTTTCAGTCCAGGTGCTTGCGGCAGACAATCTCTCGGAGCTGTGGGAAGACGTGGACCGCTCGCAATCACTGCAGTCATCTCTTCAGGAGCAAATCCAACAGCTTGCCCAACAAAAAAAATCGCTTACCGAT
>CALRIB010000028.1 GCA_943359705.1 Candidatus Nomurabacteria bacterium
CGCTGAAAAGTACGACAACGTATACGCCACCATCGGACTCCACCCGGTGCACACCACGAAGTCGTATCACGATGTCAAAGAACTCGGGGACGGGGGAAAGGAATTTACTTCGCGTGGCGAAGTGTTTGATATGGCAACGTACGAAAAACTCGGTTCATCACCGCGCGTCATTGCGGTAGGTGAGTGCGGGCTTGATTACTATCGCAGCGAGAAAAGCGCCAAGGAGATACAGAAAAAAGCTTTTATCGAACACATCGAGTTAGCTAATAAACTCGGCAAGCCGCTCATGTTGCATATACGCAATGCGTACGATGACGCACTCGAAATACTGAAAGCGCACGCGAAGGTAAAAGGGGACACTCACTTTTTTGCAGGGGATTGGGAAGTAGCTAAAAAATTCCTCGATCTTGGCTTCACGCTCTCGTTTACCGGCGTCCTCACCTTTACGCACGACTACGACGAGGTTGTGAAAAACGCGCCGCTCGACATGCTTCTTTCCGAGACCGACGCTCCGTACGTGACCCCGGTGCCGTACCGCGGAAAGCGTAATGAGCCGCTCTATGTCACAGAAATCGTGAGTGCCATCGCCCGCATCCGGGTGCAAGACGTTGATGAAGTAGCTACCCAATTAGTGGCCAATGCGCGCCGTGTTTTCGGCCTGAAATAGCTTGCAAACGGACTGTTAGGCGTGCTACAGTGCCCCGCACATATGGCCGAGAACGATGTAGCTATCGCGGAAAACGACACAGAGAATGTCGACATTTTGCGGGTCTACGAGATTGGGTACCACATTTCGCCCAGCACCAAAGAAGAGGACATCGAGAAGACGGTGAGCGCCATCCGCTCCGAGATTGAAAAGCAAGGCGGTTCCTTTATCGCCGAAGGCGCGCCTTCTATGGCGCGTTTGGCATACAGTATCGAATCGCGCGAAGGCACCAAGCGTGTGGAGAACGACCGCAGCTACTTCGGCTGGCTCAAATTTGAAGCGAAAATTGACGCTGCAAAAGCACTCGAAGAGTCACTCAAGGCCAACAAAAGCCTCATCCGTTTTATTCTCTTCCGCACCGTCCGCGAGGACACACGCGCCAAGATGAAAGCACCGCAGCTCCGCGAAGTGAAGCGCACCGACGTTATCAAGGCCGCGCCGCGTCGCGCTGAGGAATCCTCGGAGCCGGTCTCGGAAGTCGACCTCGACAAAGCACTTCAAGACATCACGGCGGAATAGTGCTACGATTTTCCTATGTACATCAACAAGGCGATTCTCTTTGGTAACCTTACTCGCGACCCGGAGGTCCGCGCGCTTCCTTCCGGTCTCAATGTTTGTAGCTTCTCAATCGCGACCAACCGCGTCTATCGCGACCGCGACGGCAAGAAACAGGAGCAGGCAGATTTTCACAACATCGTCGTCTTCGGTAAGCAGGCCGATACGGTGGCTCAGTACATGAAAAAGGGGAGCACGGTATACATCGAAGGCCGCATCCAGACACGCAGCTGGGACGACAAGGCAAGCGGCGAGAAAAAATACCGCACCGAAATCGTCGCCGAGCGCGTGCAGTTTGGTCCGCGAAGCGCTGGCGCTGGTGGAGGAGGAGGCGCAAAGCGTGACGAGCAGCCCGAATCAGACGCTCCCGCGAGCAACGGCGCCGGCATCGATTATCCGAAAGACGACATTAACCCCGACGACATTCCGTTCTAACTTTTATGTCCAACAACATTCTTACTCAAAATGACATCCAACACGTCGATTACAAGGACATCGACCTCCTCAAGCAGTTCATCAACCCGCACGGCCGCGTGATGAGCCGCAAAAAGACCAACCTCACCGCCAAGCAGCAGCGCGCGGTAGAGGCCGCAGTGAAGCGAGCCCGTTTCATGGCGCTTCTGCCTTACATCCAGAAATAAAGAAAAAGCCCCGCGAAGCGGGGCTTTTTCTTAAGGCTAGATTTTATGCGCGTTCGACGTATTCGCCTGTTTCGGTGTTGATACGGACGACATCACCCTGGTTGATGAACATTGGGACGTCTACGTTGGCGCCGGTCTCTACAGTCACCACTTTACTGCCGCCCTGGGCCGTGTTGCCGCGGGTGTTGGGCGGAGCCTCGGTCACTTTGAGGTCCATCTTGATGGGGAGGCGCACGCGGAAAAGCTTCTCGTCAAACCAGAGCGTGTCTACCTCGGTATTCGACTTTAAAAACTTTCCGGCTTCTCCGACCATATCCTCGGTCACGGTAAACCGCTCGGACTTGTTCTTTATGTCGTGGAAGAACCACTCTCCCTTGCGAGCGTATATAAAAACCGCAGGGCGCGTGACAATTTCCGCTTCGTGCAGCTTGTCCGACTGTTGGAAGGAGTACTCGATGACGTTGCCGCGGATGAGGTGGCGAAGTTTGGTCTGATTGACCGGTCGGCGCTGCTGCTTCTGCATGATGTTGTTCCATGTGCACACGTACGGCTCGCCTTCCACGAGCACCGCAACCCCGGGCTTAATCTCGTTATAGTTCAACATATTCGCGCCATTGTATTCAAAAAACCGGAGTTGTCTACCGTTTTATCCCATCCGGGACCTGTAGTCGTTGTACGAAAACGTCCTGATAGTTGTCGGCTTACCGCCTGCCTGACCGGTAGGCAGGTCATTCCAAAGGACGACAGAAGGATGCTGCACGCCGTTGAACATGGTGCAGTGCACCATGTTGTATTGGATGCCGTCTTCCATCACTATCCTGTCGCCGGGTTTTAGCGGCTCCTTGAATACGTGGAAGTGACTCAAGACGTCTCCGGTCACGCATGTGCCGCCGCCAAGGCGATAGGCACACGAACCTTTCTTCAGCTTTTTCTCGTTTCGGACAATAGTCGCACCACGCACCGGCATGTCGAGGTCGCGGCTGAGGAGAAAGTCCGGAGTATGCGCGTTGAACGACATATCGAGGATGGCGATTTTGTAGGGGACGTCATCGCGCTCGACAACATCCAGTACGCTTGAGACGAGTGTGCCGGCGTTCTTCACTATTGCCGCGCCCGGCTCCAGATGCACCTTCACATCGTATTTCTTTTGAAATGCGTTGATGAGACCTATCAATCCTTCGACATCGTAATCATCGTTGGTAATCATTTGTCCGCCACCGAAGTTAATCCACTCCGTATTGGGAATGTACGCACCGAACTTCTTTTCAATTGCCGCTATGGCTTTCTTGAGATCAGCAAAATTCTTGTCCCAAAATACATGGAAATGGAGACCGCTGATGCCCTCGAGTGCTTTTGGGTCTGCTTTGAGCGCAGACTTGAATTCGCTGATGCGCACTCCGAGACGGGAGCCGGGCGCGCACGGATCCCACAGGCCGGAGTGACCGGCTGTGTATTCAGGATTGATACGCAGTCCGCATTCCACTTTCTTTCCGCTCGCAAGCACGCGCGGCTTAAATTTTCTCCACTGATCGAAGGAATTGAAAATGATAGTCGAGCAGTATTTGAGGATGTCATCGAACTCCTCGTCCTTGTATGCGGGCGCGTAGATATGCACTTCTTTATTGAACTCCTCAAAGCCGAGTCGCGCCTCATTCAGCGAGCTCACTTCCGTACCGTCGAGATATTCTCGGCACACGGGAAATAGTTCCCACGTGGCCCAGGTCTTGAGCGCTTGGAACATCTTGGCTCCGGTCTCGTCTTTGACGTGCTTGAGTACGCCGAGGTTGTGGCGCAATAGAGTTTCTTCGATGACGAAGGCGGGCGTACTTATTTTTGACGCATCAAGCGTCGAGGCGGGGCGGTTCATTTTCCAATTTTCGCCGGAAGGGGTTTGTAGTTGACGACCTTGAAGGGGAGGCCGTTCTTCGCGAGCGTATTCAAGAACGGCTCCGGGTCCAGCTGCTCAACATTGAACACCCCGGCGCCCTTCCAGATGCCCTTCAGCACCATCATCGCGGCTATGACCGGCGGCACGCCCGCAGTGTAGGAAATTGCCTGCGAGCCGACTTCCTTGAAGCACTTGGCGTGGTCGCAGACGTTGTAGATGTATTTCGTGGACTCCTTACCGTCCTTCACGCCCGTCACGATGCAACCGATGACCGTCTTGCCTGTGTATTTAGTCGCGAGCGATGCGGGGTCGGGGAGCAGCGCCTTGAGGAATTCCATGGGAATTATCTTCTGTCCCTTGAAATCTATCGGGTCGATACGGGAAATACCTATCGATTCCATCACCCGCAGGTGGGTGAGATAGTTCTGCCCGAATGTCATCCAGAATCTCAGGCGCTCAAGACCGGGAAGATTCTTGGCCAGCGATTCCATTTCTTCGTGAAAGAGCAGATAGCTCTCGCGCGGGCCTGCTACCGGGTAATTGAACGAGAAATGCACGCTACCCTCGTTCATCACCGCAGGCGTTTTGACCCATTTGCCTTTGTTGAAGTGCTTTACTTCTTGCGTGACTTCTCGAATGTTTATCTCGGGGTTGAAATTGGTGGCGAACCCTTTGTCGTGGCTACCCGCATTGGCGTCGAGAATATCCACGAACCGGACTTTGTCGAAGTATTTCTTGAGGATATAGGCGCAATAGGCGTTCGTCACACCAGGGTCGAAGCCCGCGCCGAGCACGGCCATGATGCCGCGCTTCTTGAAACGACTTTGGTACGCCCACTGCCAGCTGTATTCAAAATGCGCCTCATCTTTCGGCTCGTAGTTGGCTGTATCGATGTAATGTACTCCCGTCTCGAGGCAGGCATCCATGATCGCAAGATCCTGATAGGGAAGCGCGACATTGATGACAACCGCCGGTTTCGTTTTTCGGATGAGGGCTGCGACTTCTTTTGCTTTGTCGGCGTCTACCGCATGCGTCGTAATGTCCACACCCCAGCGCCTCTTAATGTCAGCCTTGATCGTGTTCGGTTTCCCGATCGTTCTTGAGGCGAGGTGAATCTTGGTAAAGACATCGGCATTCATCGCACACTTGTGGGCAGTGACGCTCCCTACACCGCCGGCACCTATGATCAAAACAGTCGACATACCGCTACTATACGCGAATCTACTTCTGAGAAAAGTCCGGCTCTTGCTGGGTGATGCAGTGAAGTCCGCCACCCCCGTAGAGAAGGTCGGTCGAGTCGACGCCGAGAACGGTGCGGCCGGGGAAGGCTTTTCCGATTATTTCTTTGGCGACCGCATCATTGGGGTCGCCAAATTGCGGCACGAGGACGAGGTTGTTGGCAGGGTAGAAGTTGCAGTACGAGGCGGGCGCGAGTTCGTCCCAATCGTAGTTCACCGTGGGGAGAGGGAGGGGAATTAGTTTGAACTGCTTGCCATTAGAGTCGGTTGACGTCTTTAGTATCTCAAGATTCTCGGCCATCAGTTCGTGGTTAGGGCCTTTTTCGGTCCAAGCGTACAGAATCGTATCTTGCGCAACAAATCGCGCGACTTCGTCCACGTGTCCGTCTGTGTGGTCATTGAGCAAACCTTTTTTGAGCCAAATGATTTTCTCTGCACCGAGTAAGTCTTTGAAGCGATCCTCGATGTGCTCGCGCGACATACCGGCGTTGCGGTTGATATTCAAAAGTGTCTCCTCAGTCGTCACGATCACACCATCTCCGTTCGTATCAATTGCGCCGCCTTCCATCACGAAACCCGCGTCGAGCCGTGCGAGTTTCTCAAATCCGGGGAGCTGGTCTATAACAGCGTCGTCTTTCAGGAGTTCGGGGAAGCGATTGCCGTATGCGTTGTATGTCCATTTTACAAATCCCGGTTTGCCATTGATGCTCACGTACGTCGGACCCCAGTCACGTACCCACACGTCAGCGTAGTCGGCATCGTAAAGTTCGACGTTCTGCATTGCGACACCACCTGCTGCGAGTTTCTCGATAATTTCTTTTCTTTGGAATGGCCGGACGACAAGCTTCACCGTCTCACTCTGCGCGAGCGTACCTATGATGCGCACGTACTCACGCTCCACCGCAGCGACACGGTCGGGGAAGCTCACTGTGTCGTACGGCCAGGCGAGCCATGTGGCCGCATGCCTCGACCATTCAGAAGGGAAGGTGACATTTCTCATGCGCGCTTCTTGCCTATTGGACCATACGTATCCGGTCGGCGGTTGTGGAAAAAGCGCCAGCCTTCGCGGATCGTTTTGTTGCGGGTGAGGTCGGCGCGCACGATGACAACCTCTTCCCGTTTGTCGGATGCGCGTTTCAGGATGTTGCCGAAACTGTCGGCGACAAATGAACTGCCCCAAAATCGAAGCTTTCCTTCTGCGCCCGTACGATTAACCGCCGCTACGTGCACAGAGTTTGCTATCGCGTGCCCACGCATCACTGTTTCCCAGGCGTTTGCCCAGTCATCGTCGCGTTCCTTGCGGGGTACGATACGGCCGATTGCGGTAGGGTAGAAGATAATCTCCGCACCCTTCAAGGTTGCTGCCCGCGCGGCTTCCGGGAACCATTGGTCGTAACAAATGAGAACGGCGAAGGTCGCGCGCTTTGTCTTGTAGATTCGATACTCGTTGCCTTGTTCGAAATAGTTTTTCTCGTAAAAGAGCGGGTCGTGGGGAATATGCACTTTGCGATACGTTGGCATCAATCGACCGCGCTCATCGATAACCGCGGCGGAATTATGGAACTTCGTGCCCTTCTTTTCGTACACCGGCACGACAATGACGACGCCGTATTTTTTTGCGATTGCCGCAAATATGTTTGTCGAAATACCGGGAATAGCCTCGGCGTATTTGTTCTTATCCGCAGAGCGCTGCTGCGGAAAATATAATGTTCGAAATAACTCAGGCAGGCAGATAATCTCCGCCCCTTTTTTGGCGGCTTGTTCGACCATTGCGGTTGCGCGCGCGAGATTTTTCTCGTGGTTAGCAGTCATCTTGGTTTGTACCAAGCCGAGCGTTACGATTTTTTTCTTCATAGCGTTACCAGCCGAACTGCTTGCCGACCTCTTCGGGCGATTCGCGACGGCGAAGAACCTTTATCTCACCGTTCTGTGCGAGGAGCTTGAGCGGGGAGGAGAGAAGGCAGTGGTGCGACGCGAGCGAGTCTTGGTAGGCACCGGTGTCGAGGAAGGCGACATAGAGTTCATCGACCTCGCCGAGCTTGGGCAAGAGAATGTACGAGCCGCCGGCGGTGTACTTGTCGTCGCTGTCGCAGGAGCTGCCCGCGAGCCATACGTGCGCGAGCTTTTTGCTATGCATGTGATTGACCGGCACCACGTGCCACTTCTGCTTGATGGCCCACGTGTCGAGCAGATCGTTCATAAACGAGCCGTCGATGACATACCAGCTGTTGCTGCCCTTGTTATAGGCCTGCTTTTCGGCCGTGATTTTGTAAATCGTTATCTGCGCGGGTGCGACCACATAGCGACCCCACTCGGCGATGAGATTGGGGTGGCGAATACCCAGCTTGTCGCTTTGTTTCTTGGCGGTCTTCACTATCTGATTGATGAGATTTTTCCCGATGTAGAAACGCTTCTTTTTGTCGTAGGGCACGCCGCCGCCGCCGCCGATGTCGAGCGTGTCGAGGTTGGGATTCTTCTCGCGCATCTTTGCGTAGAGTGCAAGCGCGCGTTTGAGCGGTTGGATAAAGCCTTCGATACGTTCGATTTGGCTCGAGACGTGGTAGTGCAAGACGGCGAGGTTGCGGATTTTGCCGAGGTCGAGAAGTTCTTCTTCCGTAAATCCGAAACGGTTGTAGCGTTTGTCCCAGTGGCTGTCCACCTTGACGTTGAGATCGACACGGATGCCGACTTCACCCTTGAACTTCTTCATGCGCTCGAGCTCCACCCGATCCTCAATAATAGGGATGACGATGAGGCCTTTGCCCTTCAGCTCTTCAATAAGCTCCATGTAGCGGTCGGTCTTGGGGCCGTTGCAGATCACGCGGATTTTGTTGTTGAATTTGTCCTGCTCCACCATCCGCTTCACCAAGAAAAGCTCGTTGGCGCTACCCACGTCGAGGTTGGCGCCCTCAGCGACCGCAGGTAGCACAAACTCTTTGTTCTGGTTGACCTTCATCGGGTAGTGATAGTGGAAGCGGCCCTTGTAGCCGGTCACTTTGATGTAGGCGTTGAATGTCTCGATGAGGTCGCGCACGCGGTTCTCGACTACGGTAGGGAAGAAGATTTCGGTGGAGGTACCGTGCTTCTTGATGATGTCCATTATGTTGTACTGGTAGTTGCCCTCGCGCACCAAAAGCGTCCCTTCTTCAGTGATGTCGAAGGCGCCTGTATTTACTTCCTCACGGCCGAGTTGCCAGAATTTTTTGAACCCGTTTTTCTTTTTCTTTTTTGTTGCCATCTCCTTGTGGGGCCGTCAGTGATTTGCCGGTGCCCCCTAAAGCGGATAGAAGCCCCATCATACATGCATCGGGCGAATGTACAACCTTTTTTGGCAAATTACTCCTCCGATGCTGCGCCTTCGGCCTTCGCAACAACGCCTCCGTCTTGAAGCGCCTTCTTGATGTCCTTCAATAATTGATTGAGTACCGGTTTGTTCTCCTTGAGGAAGGTGCGAGCTGCGTCGTAGCCGCGGCCGAGTTTGTGTTCGCCGCACGTGTAGGAACCGCCCGAGGATTTCTCGACAAAACCGAACTTCTCGCCGAGCGCGAGCGCCTCGCCTTCCTTGGAGATACCTTCACCGTAGAGCATGTCGAATTCGGTCTGGCGGAATGGCGCCGCTATCTTGTTCTTCACGATTTTCACGCGGTGACGGCCGCCAACGGTCTCGTCGCCTTTCTTTATCTGCGCGATGCGGCGGATGTCGATGCGTACTGATGTGTAAAATTTGAGGGCTTTACCGCCCGGAGTCGTTTCGGGATTGCCGAACATCACGCCGATTTGCATGCGGATTTGGTTGATGAAAATAACGATGGTCTTGGTCTTGCTCACAATTGCGGTGAGCTTGCGGAGTGCCTGGCTCATAAGACGCGCCTGTTTGCCCACATGCTGTGCGCCCATGTCGCCTTCGATTTCATCTTTGGGCGTGAGTGCTGCCACGGAGTCGATGACGATGACGTCGATTTTTCCCGAGCGCACGAGCGATTCAACTATCTCAAGCGCTTGCTCGCCGGTGTCGGGCTGCGAGACGAGTAGGTCTTCTATTTTTACGCCGAGCTTCTTAGCGTACTCCGGGTCGAGCGCATGTTCGGCATCAATAAACGCACACACGCCGTTTTTCTTTTGCGCTTCAGCAATCACGTGGAGGCAGAGCGTTGTTTTGCCTGAGCTCTCCGGCCCATATATCTCGATAATGCGTCCGCGGGGTAGGCCGCCGATGCCGAGTGCCCAGTCGACGCCGATCGAGCCGGTGGGAATCGCATTTACGTCTACCTTCGGCTGCGCGCCGAGCATCA
>CALRIB010000029.1 GCA_943359705.1 Candidatus Nomurabacteria bacterium
GAAGTAGTGCCCACGATAGGTGCCGCTTTTTTCGAGTGCTGCGAGGTCTGCATCCGAGGCGACTACGGCGAGATATTGCTTGTCGCGCTCAGGATTGCGGCAGATGCCGCACAGTTTTTCGGCCCCACCAAAAAAACGCATGCACTCCGCGCACTGATGCACCGAGCCGCCGAGTTCACCGATGAGTTCGGCAAGCTCGCGCCTGAGCGCAGGGGACGAGCGCAAAAGAAATTGCACAAATCGTTCCGCCTGACGCGGACCGATGCCGGGGAATCGTTCAAAAAAGGCAATAAGTCGCGCAATCGCATCCATGGGGACCAGTCTATAGTGAATAGTGCGTAGTGAGTAGTGGAACACCTAATCACTCACCACCAATCACTACTCACTGCTTTAGAACGGTCTCTCGGTTTCTTCGACTTGCGCCTGCGGCGTGAAGTCGCCGAAGTCGCTGTTCTCGATGGAGACGAAGGTGGTTTTTTCTTCGTCGAAGCGAAGTTCTATCTTACCGGTCGGGCCGTTGCGGTGTTTTTCGATAAGGATCTCGGCGATACCGGGGCGATCGGAGTTGTCGTTCATCTTGTCGTCCCGGTGGATGAACATAACGACGTCGGCATCCTGCTCAATAGAACCGGAGTCTCGAAGGTCGGAGAGGCGCGGGCGGCCGCGGCGCTGCTCGACGGCGCGGGAGAGCTGTGAGAGCGCGAGCACGGGCACTTCAAGTTCGCGAGCCATCGCTTTGAGCGACCGCGAAATTTCCGTAGTTTGCTGCACGAGGTTGTCGGTCTGCCGTGAATTCGTCGGGGTGATGAGTTGCAAATAGTCCACGATGATAAGGCCGAGATTCTTTTCCATTTTGAGTCGGCGGCCAACACTGCGCATCTGGAGAACGGTGGATGATGGTTTGTCGTCGATGTAAATAGGCGCCTCTGAAAGCACTCCCATCGCTTCCTGCAAGCGGCCAAACTCCTCCTCGGTCTTCACTTTACCCGTGCGGAGTTTCCACGAGTTGACACCGGCTTGCGCGGCAAGCATGCGGTCGACGAGCTGCTGCGAACTCATTTCGAGGGAGAAGATACCGGTCGCGGTGCCGTGCTTGGTGGCGGTATGGCGGGCGATATCGAGCGCGAGCGCGGTTTTACCCATACTCGGACGCGCAGCTAGGATGATGAGGTCGGATTTTTGGAAACCGGCGAGCATATTGTCGAGTTGAGGGAAGCCCGTAGGAATGCCGCGGATAGCCTCGTGCTTTTGCAGGTGTTCCAAACGCTCCCAGGCCTCGGTCAGCTCCTCCTTGATGGCATAAAAGCTGCGAAGCATCGGCGCCTGTGACACGGAAAAGATTGCCGACTGCGCTTCGTCGAGAATTTCCTCGATTTCACGGTCTTCCTGGAAGCCCAGCTGGTTGATTTTTGCCGCCGCGTCGATGAGTGAGCGATGCACGAATTTTGTTTGCACTCCTTCCGCGTAATGTCGAGCGCTACCGGGTGAAGCGGCGGCACCGGCGAGTTCGGAGAGGTAAGCGGCTCCGCCGATTTCCTGCAATTGTTTTCGCTCCTTCAATTTACTCGAAACGGTAACGACATCGATAGGCTCGCCCTTCGCGTGGAGACTGACCATGGCATCGTAGATGGTGCGGTGCTTGCCGGCATAAAAAGAGTCGATGCCGACGAGATCCGAAACTTCGTACATCGCGTCTTGGCTCAGCATGAGTGCGCCAAGCAGGGCTCGTTCCATCTCGATGTCCTGCGGGGGAAGCGGCGGGCCTTTTTGCGACATCTTTTGATGCTACCACGGTGCGGAGTTCGCATTCGTGAAGTCGGGCGCGATGAAATGGGGAGAAAAAGGGGAAAAGGGACTTATCCGAACCGGCTAGATTTGACAGCCTTCTTCATCCTTGATATAACGCACAACATAGGTTATACTACACGTCAAATACCACTATATATGTTGTCTTTTCAGCCAAAAAACGTCACCAAAGAGCTCCTTGCGGGGCTACCTGAGCGTTCCCGAAAAGTGCTCACCGACCGTTTCGGCCTCTCGCCGAAGGGTGAAAGTCGCACGCTTGACGCTATCGGCCAGGAGTACGGCATCACCCGCGAGCGCATCCGCCAGATAGAAAATCACTCGGTTGCGGTCGTCCGCGAGTCTGAGAGTTACGCCGCACAAAATCAGAATTGGGAAGATTTGAAGCGCGCGCTCGGTACACTCGGCGGTGTCGTCGCGGAGGAAGTAATTCTCGAACACGTCCCGAAAAACGAAGCAGACCGCAATCACGTACTTTTTCTTCTCACCGTCGGCCATCATTTCAACGACCGCCGAGAGGACGCTGATTTTAAAACTCGTTGGCACGTGGATGAGGCACTCGCCGACTCCGTGGAGCGCGCACTCTCGAATCTCTACGAATCGATTGAGGCGAGCAAGCTCACACCCGAAGAAGAGTTCGTCGAACAGTTCGCAAAATTTCTCAAGCAGGAGGGCGTCAAGAACCGTCCGCCCGAGCAAATGACGCGCTGGCTTCTGATTTCGAAGCGTATCGGCAAAAACCCGCTCGGCGAGTGGGGAAGGATGGAAAGCCCGCACGTGCGCATCAAGAATACGCGCGACTTCGCATACCTCACGCTGAAGCGCCACGGTTCTCCGATGCACTTCATTGAAGTCGCTAAGGGCATCGAAAAGCTTTTCGGCCGTGAAGCTCACCCGGCGACGACCCACAACGAACTTATCAAAGACAGTCGTTTCGTGCTCGTCGGTCGCGGACTCTACGCGCTCAAAGAATGGGGCTACGAGCCGGGAGTTGTGCGTGATGTCATCAAAGGAATCGTCGAACGCGAAGGTCCGCTTTCTCGCGAGGACATCATCGAACGCGTGAAGCGTGAACGATACGTCAAAGACGCGACCATCGCGGTCAACCTCCAGAATCCGATGTTCGCTCGTCTTCCCGACGGCCGATACGCTTTGGCAAAGTAACATTTTGCGAAGATAGTCACAGAGCCCGCGAAAGCGGGCTTTTTGATGCGTCTGAAATGGTAAAATATCGCGATGGGACATTACATTCCCGGCGATTTGAGTGCCGCATCGGAGAGAGACGCCATCGGCACCAAAGTCATACGCGGCGTGTTTGAGGAGCTTTTGCATTTCAGTCTGGCGGAGTTCGTCGAGGGCACGGTCGGCAACCTGCTCGGGATATCGCGGGGCGCATTTCTCATTGCGATGTTTGTCGGCTTGCTTGGAGTGCTCTGGAGCATGATACCCAACCTCCCGCTCTTCGCGTTCGCCTGGATAGTCGGCACCGCACCCCTGTGGATACTTCCCGCATCGGTCGCCGGCGGATGGAAAGCGTGGTCGTGGTACGTACAGTCGTATTTTATTTCCAACAAAAAGGGTATTTTGCTCGAAGTAAAAATGCCGCGCGAGCTGGTCAAGTCGCCCCGCGCGATGGAGACGGTGCTTTCCAACCTTTGGATTGACCAGGGCGAGACCACATTCTTCCACCGCAAATGGAAAGGCCAGGTGCGCCCGATTTTTTCCCTGGAAATCGCATCATTCGGCGGACAGGTGCATTTTTACATCTGGGTCTGGGAAACGCATAAAAAAATTATGGAAGCCTCGGTGTACGCGCAGTACCCGGAAGTCGAACTCGTGGAGGTCGAGGACTACGCGACGAAATTCATATACGACCCGAAGAAAATCGATTGCTACGCGCAAGACTACCGCTATGAGCCGCGCAACGATGCGTATCCGATAAAAACCTACATCGAATTCGAACTGGAAAAGGACCCGAAAGAGGAATACAAAATCGACCCGCTCGCGGAAATTTTGGAATTCATGGGCAACATCCACCCCGAAGAACAAGTATGGGTACAAATCGTTTTTACCGTCAACAAGGACGTCCGCAAGAAGCCGGGCGGTAAGTGGTTCGAAACACAAGACCGCTACATCGGGCTCGTTCAGGATGAGACAGTGGCAATTCGTAAGGAAGCGGTGGGCAACGTCATCGGACCGGAAAATGAGTGGAAGCGCTCGGTGCGTGTTCAATATTACCGACAGACTGAACAAATTCGCGCGCTTGAACGCAACATGAGTAAGCACCCGTTCAACGTGGGCGTGCGCGGCGTGTATATCGCCGAAAAGGAAGTCTTCAGCTCGCAGCACATCTTTGCCGTGAAGTGGCTGATGCGCCCGTTCGGCAATCCGCAATTCATGAATCAGCTGCGTCCGCGTCGCTGGCACACACCCTTCGACTACCCGCACCAAGACCTCTGGGATATGCGATGGGACCTGCACTCGCGGCGTTTTTTCGACTGCTACCGTCGTCGTGCTCATTTCTACTCTCCGTATGTCCTTCCGCACAACATGATGAGCACGGAAGTCATCGCGACACTCTGGCATCCGCCGGCAAGCGCTATCAAGACGCCCGGCATCGAGCGCATTCCAGCCAAAAAAGCGTCACCGCCGCCGAATTTGCCCACATAGCATTCTTGCATGCGATTTTCCGGAACATTCTTCGAGAAGCTTTTTGAGCGTTTTTTGCAATTTCTCTCCGACGCTGCCGAGCACTGGAGCAAGCACACCAATCGCCGCACAATTCTTACGCTCATCGTGGGAGGCACCGTTCTGACGTGGAGCTATGTGGCACTCGTGCAACCGCCCGACGATTTTCCGCTCGGTCCGCTCGTTACCGTACCGGAAGGCGCATCTCTCTCCGAAGCCGCACGCGTGCTTTCGGAGTCGCATGCGATACGAAGTGAGATTGCCTTCAAGAGCTTCGTCAAACTCTCCGGACATGAGGGAGACATTCATGCGGGGGACTATCTCTTCAAAGAGCCGCGCGATGTGTTTTCCGTGGCCCGTGCGCTCATCACCGGCGCGTACGGTCTCGAGCCCACACGTATTCGCGTGCGCGAAGGGGCGACGACAAAAGAAATGGCCGCGTTGTTTGCCGCCAACCTTCAGCGTTTCGATTCCGCACACTTTCTTGCATCGGCGCAACCGCAAGAGGGCTACTTTTTCCCGGATACGTATTTCTTTTTGCCCAATGCCACCGACAAGCTCGTAGAGGAGACAATGCGCCAGAATTTTGACGAGAAGATTGCGTCCATTCAGCCGCGCATCGCGAGTTCCACGCACTCACTTGCCGAAATCGTCACTATGGCTTCAATCCTCGAGCGGGAGGCGTACAACACGCAAGACCGGCGGATGATTGCGGGGGTTTTGTGGAATCGTCTTGCTAAGGGGATGGCGCTGCAGGTGGACGTAACGTTTGCTTACACTATCGGCAAAGGCACTTTTCAGCTGACGATGAAAGACCTGACCAGCGATTCGCCGTACAACACCTACAAATACAAAGGCTTGCCGCCTACAGCCATAGGAAGCCCGTCGCTCGATTCCATCCTCGCAGCGGTCACACCCATCAAAAGCGACAATTTGTACTTCCTGGCTGACCACCATGGCGTTACTCACTATTGCAAAACCTACGCGTGCCAGTTGGCCAATAAGGCAAAGTACTTCTAGGGATACATCTTATAAGTTGCGGCGCCGACGATTTCTTTGTTAGTGTGAGCAATGCGCAAGATTTTTGTAGGGCTCTCCGGAGGCGTGGATAGCGGTGTCTCAGCCGCGCTGCTGAAGGAGCAGGGATACGACGTCGTCGGCGCTTTCATCAAGATATGGCAGCCGGAATTTACGGAGTGCACATGGAGAGAAGACAGGCTCGACGCAATGCGGATTGCGGCAGCGCTTCAGATACCGTTCAGAGAAATAGATTTGTCGGAAGAGTACAAGACGGAGGTTGTGGCCGATATGATTGCGTCGTACTCCCGAGGCATAACGCCGAATCCCGACGTGTTATGTAATCGTCATATAAAATTCGGACATTTCTCGAAATGGGCATTTTCTGAAGGTGCCGACTACGTGGCTACAGGTCACTACGCTAGTCTGAGATGGCAAGGCGACGCCTTGACATTGACGCGGGGTAAGGATCGTGACAAAGACCAGTCGTACTTTTTGTATCGGTTGACGCAAGAGGACTTGGCGCGAACGCTTTTTCCCGTTGGTGACTATCAGAAAAGCCAAGTACGGGCGATGGCTGAGCGATTCGGGCTTCCTGTTGCCAAAAAAGCCGACAGCCAGGGACTTTGCTTCGTTGGCGACGTCTCGATCCCGGAATTCCTTTCAAGATACATATCGGTCGAACCAGGAAAAGTTTTAGACATGTCAGGAAAAGAAATTGGTTCCCACGATGGTGCGGCGTTTTATACGATCGGACAGAGACACGGATTTCGAGTTGAATCGAGCGAGCCGCACTATGTCGTCGCGGTCGACATCGCTACCAACACGATACGCGTATCGACGAAGCGGGAGGATGCCGCACGCAAGAGTCCCCGCATCATTGACCCGAATTGGCTTGAAAAAGTGGATGGAGAGGTCGAAGTACAAACCCGCTACCGCGAGACGCCGGTCATTGCCGCGATACGGAACGAGGTAGTCGAATTCAGAGAGCCGCACATATTCTCGGCCGGTCAATCGCTAGTGGCGTATCGTGGTGACGTATGTTTGGGAGGAGGAATTATTGCGCCCACCGACTAAACATACCTGTGCACACCTCCGATATGGCGGCGCCATAGGAGGGGTACAATGCCCGTGTGGGCGATACCTTCAAGCGCATCTTGTGGTTTGCAGTCGTCGCAGTATTGGCTGCATACGCGACGTACCTCTTTCTCGGACGAGTCGTGAACGCCGAATCCGATGCCCAAGTGAAGACCGTTGTCGTGCGGGACATTATTTCTCAGCGCATGCATATTCTCTCCGGCATGGTCATGGTGCCCTCGGCCTGCCACAAACTCATTGCGCGCGTGAAGGAAATTGACATTGAAAATTACCTACTCAATTTCCGGATTTGGGAAGATCCCAACCGCACATGCCCGATGGAGGAGGAGCCGCAGCGTTTCAACATGACGCTCTTTGCGCCTTCGGCCGGCATCGCTTTCCAAGGCACGCTCGATGATGTGCCGATTCCGATAGAAGTTATCCCGACCATCGCACCGTAGAGAGCGCCAACTACTGCTATCCTGGGAGCATGTCGCTTCCGGTGCGCAAGATTTTGATTACAAAAGCGGACGGTGAAAAAGAGCCGTTTGACCCCGCAAAACTCGAGCAGTCTCTTGAGAATTCCGGCGCTTCATCGACCGCCCGCGCGCGCGTGACCGCAAAGATTGTGCGCGAACTCCGTGAGGGAATGACGACCGAACAAATTTACCGCCACGCCTTTGACATACTGCAACGTGAGGAGCCGCATCCGGTGGCCGCGAGGTACTCGGTGAAGCGTGCACTGTTTGCACTCGGGCCTTCCGGTTTTCCGTTTGAGCAATTTTTGGCCGAACTCTTGCGCGCTAAGGGCTGGCACGCGCGGACGGGAGTGGCACTGACGGGACGCTGCGCGCCGCATGAAGTGGATGTGCTTGCGGAAAAAGGCGGCAAACGCATCGGCATCGAAGCGAAATTTCACAATGAGCCGGGCGGCAAGACCGACATCAAGGATGCGCTCTATGTACACGCGCGCTATGAGGATTTGCGGGCGACTCCGGACAAAAGTCAGCACGTGGATGAGGGATGGCTCGTTACCAACACGAGCTTCACAAGGAACGCCATTCGCTACGCACAGTGTTCAGGTCTCAGACTCATCGGTTGGGATTATCCGCGCGCGGATAACCTGATGAAAATGATAGAGGAAACACGTGTACATCCGCTCACATGCCTCACCACACTCTCGGAAGGCGAGAAACACCGTCTGCTCGACAACAAAATCGTACTCTGCAAACACGTATTCGCTCCGCATGTGCTCGAAGAATACGGCATTAAGCCGATGCGCATTCCACAGGTACTCGAAGAGGCGCACCAGCTTTGCGGGATATAGTCGTATAATTCTGCTATGCACCCGTCCACATTGTTCCTCGATCCGACCATCCTGATGTTCGGCAAGCTCGCACTCGCCATGCTTCTGGGGGGAGTGATCGGCACCGAGCGTGCCGTGCTCGCCAAGCAGGCGGCCGGCACGCGCACCTTCGGCCTGGTATCGCTCGGCGCTTGCCTTTTTATCGTTATATCAAACGCAGTGCATGCGGCGTATCTCGGGCTCGTCAACTTCGAGCCTCTTCAGGCGATGAGCGCCATCATTACCGGCATCGGCTTTATCGGCGGAGGCCTCATTATCTTTCGCGGTCATTCGCTTCATGGCATCACGACCGCCGCCGGCCTCTGGATTGCGGCAGGCGTCGGTATTGCAGTGGGTTTTGGCCTTTATATGATTGCAGTCTTTTCGACTCTGCTTGCGCTCATTATGTTTACGGGTATGTGGTGGCTTGAGAACCGTTTTAAGCATTGGTTTGAAGCGGAACAAGCTGACCAGCCGCCGGCTACGGGTCCTGGCATCTAGCTTTCTTAGGTTTACCCCGTGAGATAGCGCCTGCATCTCATGGGGTATAGAGTGAGCAAAGCACGGACGGTTGACCGTCCTATTTTTTTGCAAGGAGGCGCACATGTGTGCAGCTGAAGTTGCCAGAGAGGAAAAAGATCACTTTAAGTGGCTTTCGTCTGCTGTCTTCGCGGTCATGCTTTTTATGGCAACCTGGGAGGTCATAGGGCAGATCATCGACTACTCTCACCGTACCGAGGTAACAAGATCCGGTGTGAGCTGCAAGCCACTTACCTTCCATAAGATTAAATCGTGGCGACACGCGGACGCGGCCGGACTTGCTTGCCGAGACCTTGCGAGTCCGACGTTCGTACAGGACACCAGGAGTGTTCTTGCGGCGAAACGTTGGCTGGTCCTTCAGAAGGCCGGCGTCCGCATGCGGCTCGAGTGTGACCTGCAACGCAACTTGGTGGCCGCCCGATGCGAACTTCGCACGCCGGTTACCTTTCGCCCTGGGCGCAGTCCCGGGGCGAATTCTTCATGGCCAAAACGGGTGATGTATACTCTTGCGATGAGTGGGTACTACAAACCCGACAGAAATCCCAACTGGAACTACGGCGGTTCGGCGTGGCGCTTATCGCGGTCCAAGATAAGCCTCTTTCTCGATTGTCCGCGCTGCTTTTATATCGACAACAAACTCGGCACTGCCCGTCCGCCCGGATATCCCTTCAATCT
>CALRIB010000030.1 GCA_943359705.1 Candidatus Nomurabacteria bacterium
AGTGACCGAGTAGAGTTATTGCCGCTTGTTGTTTTCGACGAGTGAGAGCACGAACACACCGACGACCGCGAGGACGACTGCGAATCCGACAAGTCGAGACGTTGTCATGCGATTAGTATACCGCGCTCGTGCACGTGTCAAAATATAACGTTCCGTGCTACGAATAGATACCCCCTCTCGTCGTTCAATGGATAGGATAGTCCCCTCCGAAGGGACTGATGCAGGTTCGATTCCTGCCGGGAGGACTTGTTATTCAGTCTCGAAAAGTTCGCTCAGTGACTCCCCCGCTTCAATGCGCTGGATGGCTTCTCCGAAGACCTCGCCCACGGAAACGACTTCAATTTTGTCGGAGAATTTTCGGTCGGGAGAAATAGTGTCGGTAATGAAAAGTTTCTTTATCGGCGAGTCGTCGATAATCTTGAGCGCGTCGCCTGAAAGGAGTCCGTGTGTCGTGGCTGCGTACACTTCGCGCGCTCCGCTCTCCTGCAAAAGCGCGGCGGCAGCGGCAAGCGTGCCGCAGGTGTCAGCCATATCGTCCACGATGAGTGCAATTTTGCCTTTGACGTCACCGATGAGATTTATTTTCGTCACCTTATTCGGAATTTCTCGCTCTTTGTTCATCACCGCAAGGTCAGCGTTCTTGGTGAGGCGCTTGGCATAACTCTGCGCACGCGCCACGCCGCCGACGTCGGGCGAGACGACGACAAGGTCGTCTGCGGCGATTGCGTCTGCAAAGAATTTGCGGAAGTGCGGGATAAAGACGCGGCGCGCGAGCAGGTTGTCGACGATGGCGTGACGGAAGAATCCGACAATCGAGTCGGTGTGGAGATCCATCGTGAGCAAACGGTCTGCACCGACTTTTTCGAGAAGCACGGAAAACACACGCGCGGAGATCGGTTCGCGCGGCCTGGCCTTGCGGTCTTGGCGCGCGTAGCCGAAGTACGGGATGACGGCCGTTATCTCGCTCGCGGAGGCTCCGTGTGCGGCGTCGATAGCGAGGAGGAGGCGTACGAGATTCTCGGCGGGAGGATTGGTCGATTGCACGAGATACACGTGCTTCCCGCGAAGATTCTCGAGGAACTGCACGTGCTGTTCGCCGTCGGCGAAGGTCTTGAGCTTTATCTCACCGAGCGGGGCGCCGAGTTTGTCGGCGATTTTCTTCGCGAGGCCGTCGTTGCTTCCGAGGCTAAATACGCGAAAGTCCATGAAGTCAGATTATACCAGACTCGTAAACTTTGAGCTATAATCCTCCCCACGCACCTTTAGCTCAGTTGGTTAGAGCGTTCGATTCACATTCGAAAGGTCGTAGGTTCGAATCCTACAAGGTGCACCGGCATTTCTTGCCGGACGTGGAGTTCTTGGTCGGGCCGTAGTATACCGGTAGTACGTACGATTCGGGTTCGTAAAGACCGGGTTCGATTCCCGGCGGCCCGACCAAGGACTTCACAAAACTAAACAAAGCGGGCTGTAGTATACCGGCAGTACGCATGGCTGGGGGTCATGTAGACCGGGTTCGATTCCCGGCAGCCCGAACGGAGTGAGGAACGAACGAAACAAAAGGGCCTATATGGAGTACCATATAGACCCGTCGCTCGGAGAAAATGAGAATATCTGATATTCTCATTTTCGTTCCTCGCTAGGGCCTATAGGTAAGTGGTATACCGGTGCATTCGCATTGCACAGTCTCGAGTTCGATTCTCGATAGGTCCACAAAAATTAAAACGGGGGGTAGGTTGTGAGCCCGGGAAGGTTGCCAACGATAACAAAAGCTTACTCGGCTTCAGCAAAATGTGGCTTATCCAAACCGCTACGAAATGATCTGATCCGGCCGAGCACGCTCGATTGGAACTCCACTAACGAATGTTCTGGATGGAGAAGTGTTTTTTGAAATATCTCCGGCGTGTCCATTTTCGAAGCAGACATATTTTCCAATACGGACTGCATGAAACGTAGTCCGCCTTCATCGGAGAATCTGCGCTCGAGGGCATCGAGAATATTTATGGCCGCCTGTCGTTCTTCCGCGTTCCACCTTTGAGCCTTATGTGAAGCAGACCACTCAATGTCGTATTGAATGTCGTCTTCGTCTTTTCCCCAAAAGTTTTCGAACTTGTCGAAATCAAAAAATACATGCGCATCACCCTTCCGAGCAAGGTTTTTCAGATCGGCCCATCCTCGATCGCGATCTCTAAAAATATCACCGATTAGGACCACGCCTGCTTTTAAGTATTTTTCATTCTTGGCGACCTGATCGAGCGGCATTTCATACGATAGAAATTTATCGCTTTTAGTGTCGTACAAAACGTCGGATACGGGAAAAATCCCTTTGGCGATACGCGTAAAAAACATTTGCGTTGGTCCGTCAGACCGACGTATCTCATGAAAGTGTCGACCGGCTGAGTCTCGCAGTACCGGGTAGTCGTGGCTGTTACGCTTTATTTCCTGCAAATTCTCGATAGACATCGGAAGTACAGAAGAGGCCGTTGGGTCATTCGGCTTGTACGGTTCCTCCTCCTGTTGCGGCGCGGAGCGCCGTCGGAACATCCGTTCGAGCATTAAACGATTCTAGCACCGAACTGACGCACTTTAGTCTATTTAATATTGACTATCCTGTACTTCTATCAAGAGGCGACACCTTGAGAAGAGTATGGGTTCAGTCTCGAGTTCGATTCTCGATAGGTTTACAAAAAACCGCCGCGTTCGACGCGGCGGTTTTGCGTTTTAAAATTACATCTTCGGCGCGTCCGCTTTGCACGTGGAGCAACCGCAATGCCCGCAGCAGGCACAATCGCCTTTGGAGCAGTCAGGGCACCATTTGGAAGAGCACTTCGGGTACGGGATTTTCCACGAGCCGCCGCCGTAGATAAGAATCTGCATGAGTCCGCCGATGATGGCGAGATTCTTGAGCGCCTGGAGCTGCTGCATCGGGTCGGCGATGTTGTGATGAGCGAGCGCGGTGGCGATGAGCGAGAAGACGATGAGCATCTTCGCCGCAATGCGCGAGTGGAAGCCGAGCAAGAGCATGGCGCCGCCTCCGAATTCAAAAATAATGGCAAGGACGGTCATCGCCTCCGGGAAAGGCACACCCATCGAGCCGATGTACGCGGCGGTGCCGCTGAAGCTGATGATCTTGTTCCATCCGACAACGATGAAGAGAAGCGCGAGGGCGACACGCGATACAAACAACGCAAGCGGCTTCCAACCGCCTTCGCATTTCTGGCACCCACACGTCGATGCTTCCATGGTGACGTTATTTAATGGTAACGATTTTGTACTTCTGTGCGCCCTTCGGAGTGTTAAACGCAAAGATGTCGCTCTTCTTCTTGCCCATCAGCGCGGCGCCGAGCGGAGAGAGGTGCGAGATTTTGTGTTCCTGCATATTCGCTTCTGCGCTGCCGACGATTTCGTAGGTATGCTCCTCTTTCTCCCCCTGCTTCTGGATGGTGACAAAACTGCCGAGCGAGACGGCGTTGCCCTTGGAGTGCTCGATGATGCGCGCGCGAGAGAGCTCCCCTTCGATGTTGCGGATGCGGTCTTCGGTGGCGGCCTGGAGATTGCGCGCTTCTTCGTATTCCGCGTTCTCCGAGAGGTCGCCGAGGCTGCGCGCGTACTCGAGCTGCTCGGCTATCTCGCGACGGCGGACGGTCTTCAAATGCTCAAGCTCCGCGGTCAGTTCATCAAATTTTTCCTGGCTCAAGTAATTTGTTTCATCGTTCATATCGTTGGTCGCGAAGCATTATACAGTGGCAGCTTCGGCCTGCAAGCTGTGGATTTATAATTTATTGAAGATATTCAGGGTGCTCGCTCATCAGCCACTCAAAAAACGGGAGCATGCCGGGCGCGGCGCCGGACTGCGTGCCGGCTGGAGCTTTTTCGAGTACGGTCGCGTACGCGTAATGCGGAGTATCCGCGGGCCAAAATCCGACCGACCACGAATTCACCCACTGATTATGCGTACCGATTTGCGCCGTACCTGTTTTGGCGGAGATATCGATACCGGGAATGTTGAGAAATTTTACGGTCGCGTCAGTGCGCATCGAGGTAACCGCCATGCGCATCCCTTCGCGCACGATTTGGAGGTAAGAATCGGGAATGCCGATTTCCGAATACTCGGGCGTGCTACTTGCGATAATCTGCGGCGTCAAAAGTTTGCCGCCGTTGGCTATCGCGGCGACAAAACGTGCGGCCTGCAGCGGCGTTATCTGAAAACCGTACTGACCGATTGCCGTGTGGTAGGTGTCACCGATGCGCCATGGATCGTCCGCTCCGAACACCTGCTCTTTCCATGCGGGAGTGGGTATAACACCGGTCTGCTCGCCGAGAAGCGTGAAGCCGGTCGAAGATGCGAGACCAAACAGCCGCGCGTATTGATCGATGCGACTGATACCGAGCCCCTGCTGCGCGCCGTATCCCCCGCCGATCGTGTAGAAATATTCGTCGCTGGACACCGCAAGTGCTTCGCGCATGTTTATCCATCCGTGTACGGTCCAGTCACGGAACACTGACGGGTGCGCCTTGTCGTACGGATTCGGAATCGAGATGGCGCCGGTCGAAAGTATTTTTTTGTCGGGACTGATGATGCCCTCGTTCAGGGCGGCCGAGGCGAAAATAGGCTTCACGATAGAGCCGGGAGCGTAGAGACCGCTCGTAGCTCGTTCAAGCAGCGGCGAATTGGGATTCTTCGATGCGGCCGCCACCGCCGCGGAATTCCCGGCTGCAAACGCAGCGTTGTCGTATTCGGGAAAGCTTACGAGTGCGAGGAGCTCGCCCGTCCGCACGTCGATAATCACCGAGGCGCCCCCGTCAAAACCCTGCGCCTTGGCGTGCACAGAAAGAAGCGAGAAGAGCTTGCTCTGCACGTCCGCGTCGATTGAGAGATGGACGTCGGTGCCGTTTTGCGGCGGAAGCGTAATGCCCTGGCTTTGCACATGACCGTGCGCATCTGTTTCCTCCATAGCACTGCCGTTCTTGCCGGCAAGAACAGAATCGAACCCGTGCTCCGCTCCGGATACGCCGACGTACTCCTCGCGCCACCAGGTGCCGCCGGCATCGGCTCGCGGGTAGCGCACAAAGCCGAGGATGTGGGAAAAACCGGGAAGCGATGTGTACCGTCGCAAAGCAAAGGGCGTGGTCGAGGCCGCGCCCGCCGCGGCGGGCGCGGCCTCGTTCCACGCGAGCTCCTTCCCGGTGCGGTCGTATATCAATCCCCTCGTTGCAAAAATAATCGAGCGCTCCAGCCTGTTGTCGCGGGATATTTGGGCGTAGGAGGCACCGCTCACGACCTCAAGGCTGAATGAGCGTCCGACGAATGCGAGCACGATGAGCGCGAAAACGGCCCCGACTCCGATCAGCGCAGGCGTGGAGACCGGCCGTACCACACGACCTTCGAATTGGACGTCATTACGTCCGGGCAGGTTGGATGAATCCAGGAATATTTCATCGGGCGCTATTTCATGTACGCGCCGATTTCGGAAAAATCGCATAGAGCGAGTATACCAAACCGGTCACCGCAGCAGGAATTCTTTTCGTATCGGTTCAAGCGCCCACACGAGGATGAACGCTCCGATCGTAAACAGCGGAAGCGGATGCAGAGAGAGCCCGGCCGGCAGCCATACAAAGTCGATGCAAAGACCGATGAGCAGTACCTCCCATGCGCGAAATCGAAGCGCGAGAAGACCCATGACAGCGAGCGGGACGTACGGCGGAAAAAAAATCGCACTCAAAAAACCCAGCAGCGCCAGGATACACCGCGTCGTGTTACCGAGATACAACATAGATGAATCGGAGCGATGAAATGCTCACGGGAAGACCGATGTATACCTCCTGGTGCGAGCTCGCCGGGTCTGAGACGACATTGTCCACCACACCCACAGGCCTGCCGCCCAGCGACGGCACCGTCACGATATCCCCCACGGAAACACTCAGTTCGCGCGGTATGTCAGCACGCGCGTTGTCGCCCCGACCTTGCAGCATAACGGCAGCACCTTTCAAGGTGGCTTCAAGCGCCGTGCCCGGCGCGAAAAGCTCGTTGACGAGCGCGGTATGAGCCGAGACGTCGCCGACGCGTCCGATAACGAAGCCGCCGGCGTCAGGACTCGCGGCAAGAACAATGCTTCCGCGCGCAAGTTCGTCCGCACTCCCTGCCCCGATAAGAAAACTTCCGTAAGGAGAGGAGAGCACTGAAGAAACGACGGGTGCCGTAATACCTTTTTCGACGCCGGCTAAGAGCGCGATGCTACGCAGAGAATCGTTCTCGTCCTTTAGCGCCTGATAGCCGGCGGCCCGTTGCTCCGCGTCGGAGAGCTGTTGTTGCAAAAGCGCGTTTTCGCGCAGAAGCGACGCGCGCGAAGTGAAAAAACCGCTTCCGAACACCGCGCTCGCGGCGCGCGAGCCCGCAGTCCATACCGGGATGGTCGCAGTCCGAACGAGTGCCCGCAAATGACCGCCTGAAATCAAATCCGCGAAAAAAAGTACCACCACGAATAGCGTCGCAAAAAAAAGACGACGACGCGCTCGGGATTCACTCTGTCGGTACAAGCTCATCATCATTTTTCAAAAGTCCTTCACGGTATGAATCAAGGTCATCCAGCACCGTCGATGTGCCGCGCACGACAGCCGTAAGCGGCTCCGGGTCGACATACACGCGCACGCCGAGATTTTCGGTGAGAAATTCGGGGAGTCCGCGGATAAGCGCGCCGCCGCCCACCAGGTACACACCGCGCTGCATGATGTCCGAAATTATTTCCGGCTGCGTCGTCTCCAGCACTTCCTTAATTGATTCGACGAGTTCTTCGACCGAGTGCCCGATGGCGTTGCGAATGTCTTGGTCGGTGATGCGTATCTCGCGCGGGAGGCCCGTCACCAGGTCGCGTCCGCGCACAAGCATTTCAAGACGCTCGCGGCCCGGGACGATAGATGCCAGTGCGATTTTGAGATCCTCGGCACTTTTTCCGCCGATGAGAATTTTAAATTCGTTGCGGGCGTGCGCGATGATGTCGGTGTTGAATCGGTCTCCCGCGATGCGGATGTTGCGGGAATTCACGAGCCCGCCGAGCGAGACAACTCCCACATCGGTCGTGCCGCCGCCGATGTCGATTATCATCTGGCCGCTTGGCTCATGGATGGGCAAATCGATGCCAATTGCAGCCGCGAGCGGCTCTTCGATTATGTGCACTTCCCGTGCGCCGGCGTTGCGCGCCGCGTCGCGCACGGCACGTACCTCCACCGACGTGATGCCGGAAGGTACACCGACGACCACGCGCGGACCGAGCAATTTGGTGTGCCCTTCCTGCGCTTTGTTGATGAGATAGGAAAGCATTTCGGATGTCACTTCGAAATCAGATATCACGCCGTCGACGACCGGCTGCACGGCCACAATATGCGCGGGAGTGCGTCCGAGCATTTCTTTTGCCTGAGCGCCCACGGCGACCACCTGCCCGGTCTTTTGATTCATTGCGACGATGCTCGGCTCATTGATGACGATGCCGCGACCTTTGACATACACGAGCGTGTTGGCCGTCCCGAGATCGATGCCGATGTCGTTGGAGAACCAGCCCAAAATCCTGTTCTTCCATTTTCGCAAGCGCTCGAACATACCCATCACACTAAGCTGACTCCGCAGTGAATAATCGACTCTCTGACGGCACCAACGACTTCGTATCGCCCATCAATGTACTGGTGAAGTGTGTTGGGCATATTATTTTGAGAGCCGCGCCACGATATCGCTGTCGCCTATCATCGTTGTCGTGCCGTCGACTCGTGCAGTGCACTCGATGCTTCCCTGCGACATCGACTTTTCCGAAACAACGAGGCGCGTAGGAATGCCGATGAGATCGGAGTCGGCGAATTTCTCTCCCGCCCGAGCGTCGCGGTCGTCGTACAAGACCTCAATGCCGTTCTCCCGGAGCAATTCATAGAGCCTGTCCGCTTCGGCCACGACGTCCTGATTGCCGCCGGTAATCGATACAAGATGCACGGCAAAGGGCGCAATCTCTTTCGGCCATACGATACCTTTCGCATCAGAGAGCAACTCAACGACAGTGCCCATCACGCGCCCGGGGCCGATGCCGTACGAACCCATAATGACCGGTGTGTCGACTCCCTTCTCGTCCTTATAGGTGAGTCCAAGCGCTTCGGAATATTTCGTGCCGAGCGGAAAAATATTGCCGACCTCGATCGCCTTCTTCTCTTCAAATTCGTCCTTTGAAACCCCGAGGTCTTTCAAAACCTCATCGGTGTAGACCTCTTTATTGACGGCGATATTCTTCTCCTTGTGCACGTAGATGATGTCTTCACCCGCGTCGCAAATAGTCTGGAATTCATCGCTGAATTTGCTGAAGGAGCCGCCTGAAGCGAACACGCGATGGGTTTTCTCGCCGATGCCGACACGCGCGAATATCTTTTTGTACGCTTCCGCGCACTTCTCGTAGAATTCGCGAAATTCTTCTTCGGTGCGATTGAAAGAATAGAGGTCTTTCATCACGAATTCGCGGCAACGCATAATGCCGCTCTTGGCGCGCAGCTCGTTGCGGAATTTTAATTGGAATTGGTACACGTACTTCGGCAAATCTTTGTACGACTGAATGTATTCGGTGAGAAGCGAAGTGAGCGGTTCCTCGTGCGTCGTCGCGAGCCCGAGCTCTCCCCCGTCTTTCAATTGTGTCTTGAACCACACATCGATGGCGCCGTCCTCCCATCTGCCCGACTTTTTCCAGAGCGCCGGGCTCTGTAGCGCCGTCATTTTTATTTCCTGACCGCCGATTGCATTTATCTCCTCGCGAATGACGCGGATAATGTTGTCGCGCACCCGGAGGCCGAGCGGCAAAAAGGAGTAGGCTCCGGCCATTTCTTTGTGGATGTAGCCCGCGCGGATAAGCAGCTGCGCGTTCTTTGCGACTTCGTCTTTGGGTGCCTCGCGGCGTGTTTTCGTAAAAAGATGCGATTGCCGCATAGTCGCAGCATTTTAGCGCATCTAGCCGAATTAATACAATTGCTAACGATTTCATGCATAAGTTCAGATACATATGGCACTCGGGTAACGAGTGATGTGTGCGGCAAATATATCCGGTCAGGGGAGCGGCGCGGTTGTACAGCGACACGGTACGCTGGCACCATATGGCGAGC
>CALRIB010000031.1 GCA_943359705.1 Candidatus Nomurabacteria bacterium
AACCAGCTGAGCTACACCCGCAAGTGAGGAGCAAAGAGGGCGCTCGCGCACTCTTTCTCCGAGTGCCGCGGGTGAACGAACGTACACCCGCAAGCATGAGGAGGGAAGCGTGAGCTGTCACCTTCTCACGTTCTTCTAGGAAGAACGACTCCAGAATACTTCAAAAAGCCCAAGATTTCAATCACTTTGCTATACTAGCCCTATGGACATGCTCATCGGGTTTCTGCACACAATCTTGAATTTTCTCGTCCAAATAATCACGCTCGTCGTGCAGCTCGTCATCTACGTACTCAACTTTTTCCTCGACCTTGTCCACCAGGTGGCGAATTCCGTATAGATGAAAACTGCGCAAGAGATATACGAGGAGTACAACATCATTCCGAATCTACAGCTTCATCAGCTGCGGGTCGCGGCGGTCGGAAGCATAGTCTGCGAAAATCTCACGCAGCCGGTCAATACCCACGATGTAGTGCTCGCGTGTCTCTTTCACGACATGGGCAACATCATCAAGTTTGACCTCAGCGTGTTTCCCGAATTTCGTGAGCCAAAAGGAATCGAATATTGGGAAGGCATCAAGAAAGATTTCGTTCGTCGCTACGGAGATGTGGCTCATGATGCCAACGTTGCCATCGCGCGGGAGATAGGATTATCCGAAGCGGTCATACGCTTGATAGACGGCGTCACGTTCTCGAACATGGAGGCGACGGCAGAAAGCGATTCGATGGAACAAAAGATTGCCGAGTATGGAGATTGCCGCGTCGGGCCGCACGGCATCCTTCCGCTCGCTACTCGCTTGGGCGAAGCTCGCGAACGCTATCTCAAGCGAGGCAAGACGTACTATTCGGAAGAGGGATTTAAAAAATTATCGGCCGCAGCGGAGGAACTTGAGCGACAGATTATGGCAAAGTGCCGAATTGTCCCGGAAGACATCAATGATTCTTCAGCGGCGCCGTTCGTAGAAACACTCCGGACATACGACGTCTCGTAATTCTCATTCGTTGAAAACCGCGGACGTGCTATTATCCCTGGACAAAAGCCGACGTAGCTCAGATGGTAGAGCAGCTCCATGGTAAGGAGCAGGTCGCCGGTTCAATTCCGGCCGTCGGCTCAAGGTGTTCATTGGCCAAACCGCCGACCCTAATTGATTTTGAATCGGGTATGATGGTTACATGGTCAACGCGAAGAGGTTCAGAAAGCCTTGTCTCACTTGTGGCAAAGAACCGAAGCGCTCGTACTATAAGTACTGCAGCAATATGTGTCAGCGAACATATGAATATCGTTCATACATAGAAAAATGGCGGGCCGGAAAACTGAACGGACTCAGCAGCATAGGACTTGTATCGCCGCACATCAAAAGATTTTTAAGAGAAAAATTCGGAAATAAGTGCTGTCTTTGCGGCTGGTCACGGGTGAATACCAAGACCGGTATCGTTCCTCTTGTCGCAGACCATGTTGACGGGAATTGGCGCAATAATGATGAACGAAATCTTAGGCTCGTTTGTCCCAACTGCGACGCACTCAGTTCCACGTATGCAGGCCTCAATAGGGGAAATGGTCGAAAGAATCGTGCCCCGAGTAAACGAGCGAGAGAGGCGCGCCGACTCAAAGAAACCGATAGAAACAACGCAGATGTATGATATATTCTTACGGCAGTTCAGGTTGCCGCCTTAGCTCAGTTGGTAGAGCACGTCATTCGTAATGACGGTGTCCGCGGTTCGATCCCGCGAGGCGGCTCAGAGTGACTTTGCTATACTTCATCCATGCAATCGAAGGATGAGATAGAGAAGCGTATTGTGGAAATCGAGTCGCAAATGGCATCGCCCGACTTTTGGGGCAACAAGGAAAACGCGCAAGCTTTTGTAAAGGAGTACCAAAACCTCAAGATGGCGCTTGCGGGCGTCGACGGCTATGACAAAGGCGACGCTATTCTCTCCATTATCTCCGGCGCGGGAGGGGACGACGCGGAGGATTTCACCCGCATGCTCTTCGCGATGTACAAAAAATACGTCGCATTAAAGGGTTGGACGAGCGGCCTCCTCTCGTCCAATGAAAATTCGATGGGCGGCTTTCGGAGCATCTCCTTTGAAATAGCGGGCGAGAGCGCGTACGGCACGCTGAAAGGTGAAGCCGGAGTGCATCGCCTGGTGCGTATGTCGCCGTTCAATTCGGCGGGAAAGCGACAGACCTCATTTTCGCTTGTGGAAGTCTTGCCCAAGTTGCCCGACATCGGTGAGGCGCACATTCCCGAGACCGAGCTTGAAATTACCGTGGCGCGCAGCGGCGGGCCCGGCGGACAAAACGTCAACAAGCGCGACACTGCCGTGCGTATGACGCACATTCCTACGGGCCTCTCCGTGCACGTCACGAGTGAGCGCAGTCAGCTGCAGAATCGTGAAAAGGCACTCGAGATGCTGCGCGGCAAATTATTTCAGCTGCGTCAGGAAGCCGCGGCGCGCGAACGCGTCGGACTCTCGGCGGGGAGTTCGACTAAAATTGAGTGGGGGAGTCAGATACGTTCCTATGTGCTCCACCCGTACCAACTCGTCAAAGATCACCGCACCAACCATGAACGCCGCGATGTCGATCGCGTGCTCGAAGGCGATATCCAGTCATTCATCGATGCACAAAAAAATTCCGCCATCGGCGCCGGCGGGGTATAATCGGGGTCGGAGTATGTTCGTAAGTCACCGCGTCAAGTCCATGTTCCCTCGGAACCCGAATTTTTCTGCTGAAAAATTCTTAATCCTCGGCCTCTTCGGCCTGCGAAGGTTCCTCGGAAATACGGACTTGCCGCGTCGACGAGACTCGACGAACAGACTCTAATTTGTTGGTTTTTTTGAATATGATCTACTACGACAAAGTCACCAAAACCTACAGCATCGGCGCTCCCGCCGTGCAAGATGTGACGCTCAACATCGAACCGGGAGAATTCGTCTCCATCGTCGGTCACTCAGGCGCAGGCAAGACGACGCTTCTCAAGCTTCTCTTTGCCGAGGTGCAGCCGACCGAAGGCTCGGTCTATTTCGGCTCCCGCGAGATAGGCGGGCTGTCGTCCAAAGACCTCTTGCAGCTGCGCCGCAATATCGGCACCATTTTTCAGGATTTTAAATTGCTTCCCACCAAGACCGTATACGAGAACATCGCATTTGCTCTCGAAGTGGCGGGTAAATCCGACGAAGACATCGAGGCCGACGTACCGCACGTACTCGAGCTCGTCGGCTTGCCCGACAAGATGTGGAGTTTTCCCTCGCAGCTCTCCGGCGGCGAGCAACAGCGTGTCGCCATCGCGCGCGCCATCGTCAACCAGCCCGACGTGCTCATAGCCGATGAGCCCACAGGCAACCTCGACCCCATCAACACACACGATATCGTCGAGATTTTGAAAAAGATTAACGACCTCGGCACCACGGTGCTTCTCACCACCCACAACAAATCGGTCGTCGACTCCATCGGCCGCCGCGTCGTCACCATGGATCAAGGCAGGGTCATCCGCGACGACAAACAGGGGAAGTATGTCTTATGAAATAAGGAGCGCAGCGACTATATTTCATTAGACCCGCCTAAATTTTCAACCGATACAGTACAATCAAAGAGAAACAGTATGTCCAGGAATCAATCTATGTTTACAAAAAAAACTTTTGAGAAAATTTGGTCGGGTAAGATTATTTCTAACTCGCTCCGCTCCTAAGAAAAAACTTATGTCGAAATGGCTAACAGCAAAACGAGTCGCACGCTACGGTCTCATCGGCTTTGTGCGCAACGGTTTCGTCTCGCTCGCCGCGGTGTTCATCATGACTATCACGCTCTTCGTTGCGGCCGGACTCATCATCTCCAGCGCTGCACTCAGCGCCACCCTGAAGCAGCTCACCGACAAGGTCGACGTCACCGTGTATTTCCAACCGAGCGCTTCGGTAGATTCGATTACGCAGCTCCAAAAGTCATTGCAAAGTCTGCCGCAGGTGGCCAACGTGACCTATGTGAGCCGCGACCAGGCGCTTGCTGATTTCCGTGAGCGCCACAAGAACGACCAGTTGACGCTGCAGGCACTCGACGAGCTCGGCGACAACCCGCTCGGTGCCTCACTTGAGGTGCGCGCCAAAGAGACCTCACAGTACGAATCAATCGCCGCGTTCCTCGATACGCAGCAAAAAAACAGTTCGAGCACCGCCATCGACAAGGTGAATTTCAACCAGAACAAAACCGCCATCGACCGCCTGACGAATATTATCGAAACGTCCAAGAGCATCGGTCTGGCGGTGGCGCTCGTCTTCGGCCTCGCGAGCCTGCTCATCACGTTCAACACGATCCGCCTCGCCATCTACACCGCACGTGACGAGATAGGCGTGATGAACCTGGTCGGAGCCGGGCACTGGTATGTGCGCGGGCCCTTTATGATCGGCGGCGTCTTGTATGGCCTCGTTTCCGGCCTTGTCGTGCTTTTGCTTCTGTATCCGCTCACCGCCTGGCTCGGGCCCGGAAGCGAACGTTTCTTCGGAGATTTCAACGTATTCTCGTACTTCCTCTCGGCGTTCCCGCTTCTGTTCCTGATCATTATGGGTTCGGGGGTAGGCCTCGGCGCGTTATCCAGTTACCTGGCAGTTCGACGTTATCTGAATGCATGATAGAGTAGGGTTCGATGATTCGTCGCGCTACCAGCGGGCACAAATACATTTTCGTCGTCGGCGGCGTGATGTCCGGAGTCGGCAAAGGTATCGCGAGCGCCTCCATAGGTAAACTTCTCACCGCACGCGGCCTCTCGGTCAATCTCGTCAAAATCGACCCGTATCTCAACGTAGATGCGGGCACCATGAACCCCATCGAGCACGGGGAGGTTTTTGTGTTGGATTCCGGTTTGGAAACCGACCAGGACATGGGCAACTACGAACGCTTCCTCGGGCGCGACCTCGGCGCCGACGACTACATGACATCGGGGATGGTGTACCGCTCCGTCATTGAGCACGAACGCAATTTGAAATACGGCGGCAAATGTGTGGAAGCCATTCCGCACGTGCGTGATGAGATTGTGGAGCGTCTCACACGCGCGGCCAAAGTGAGCGGCTCCGACGTTTCGGTCGTCGAGATAGGCGGAACCATCGGCGACTTCTCCAACGCGCTCTTCATCGACGCCGCGCGCGTGATGCACCTCAAAAATCCCGCCGACGTACTTTTTGTTATGGTCTCGTACTTGCCTGTACCCGGCACGCTCGGAGAAATGAAAACCAAACCGACGCAAAATGCCGTGCGCGAATTGAACGGCTACGGCGTGCAGCCCGACATCATCATTGCTCGTTCCACGCATCCGCTCGACAACCGCCGCAAAGAAAAGCTCGCCATTTCATGCAACGTGCAGCCCGACCGCATCATTTCCGCACCGGACGTCGATTCTATTTACGACGTGCCGCTCAACTTCGAACGTGACAAGCTCTCCGACATTCTGCTCGAGGAACTCGGTCAGGAGGGCAAAAATGCCCCCGATCTTTCAGAGTGGAAAAAATTCGTGGAGAGTACGCACAACGGAAAAAAGACGGTCAAGATAGGCATTGTCGGCAAGTATTTCGACACGGGCGACTTCGTGCTCTCCGACGCATACATTTCCGTCATCGAAGCACTCAAATATTCCGCCTATAGCGAAGGCGTAAAGCCCGAACTGCACTGGTTGAGCGCCAAAGAATACGAAAAAAATCCGGCATCAGTCGGCGAACTCAAAGACTACGACGGCATCCTTGTGCCGGGCGGCTTTGGAGAGACAGGAATCGAAGGGAAGATAGCGGCCATCAAATTCGCACGCGAAAATAAAATTCCGTACTTCGGCCTTTGTTACGGCATGCAGCTGATGGTCATCGAATACGCGCGCAACGTGGCCGGACTCAAAGCTGCGCACACGACCGAAATACATCCGAAGACAGAACATCCCGTCATTATGATTTTGCCCGAACAGGTGGAGAAATTGGCGAAGAGCGACTACGGCGGCTCAATGCGCCTCGGTGCCTACCCGGCCGACCTCGTGGAGAAAACCATCGCGCGAGAAGCATATGGCAAAGAAACAGTCTCCGAGCGACACCGACACCGCTATGAGGTCAATCCTGAGTACATTGAACAGCTCACAAAAGCGGGCTTGGTATTTTCCGGAGTATCGCCCGACCGTCGTTTGATGGAAATCGCTGAGCTTCCCAAAAAGCAGCACCCCTTCATGCTCGGCACGCAATTCCACCCCGAATTCCGCGCCCGTCCGCTCTCACCGCATCCGCTTTTCAGCGCGTTCATCAAAGCAGCCATAGCAAAGAAATAATTGACTCTCTCGGGTGGCGGAGTAGAGTGTTCGCGGGACAAAAGTCCCTTGACACTTGGCGCCCTAAAAACCTGGGCATAGAGAGAAGGAGGAAGCCATGACGGCTTTCCTGAAGACTGAAAGAAAAAGAGACGTCGCCACCGACTATTACTATTGGTCCGACTGGAAGCAGCAGTGGACTGAAGCCAGGGTTCTTCAGGTCCATATGGGCTTACTACACTCTGGTTTTGCGACCGTAGTCGAATCGGCGGAAGAGGAGTCGGAGCGCTTGCGTTTCTACCTGAAGACCGCGGACGGACATTGCACTCCCCAGAGGATGCTGTTCGCTGAAGGCCAGTATGCGAAGAAGGCGTTTGCGATGCTTGCCGACCAGTTCGATCGCGATTTTCTCTGGTCGCGCTTGCCCAGTCTTTCGCCGGCAGCGGCGGGGGCTGTATTACGATTCTTTCGACCAAAAAAGGAGTATGAGGAGAGTGGTCTAGTGAACTTGCGCAGCGTCACGGATGACGACAAAAGCCGGGATCATGCAAGTCGGAAGGTCAGGGATGCGTTTCTCAAGTTCTGTTTGCGCGTTTGGGAGGATGACTACTCGAAGCCTTACGGTGATCCCGTTGGACCTTGGCCTAAGAATCTCGAGACTATCTCCCTTCTCAACAAGGTCCGGCCCAGGATCTTGGGGCTTCTTCACGCGTACGGTAACGGCCAACTTGAGAAGCTGATCGAGGCGAAGGTCACGGTTGACAAAGGCGTTGACCACCTCGGCTTCCGCGTGCGGTGGGAACTGTTCGACCCACCGTGCCTCTCCCGGCTTGAGAAGCTCGCAACGCTTAAGCTTGATCTCCCGCGCGATGCAACGATCCAAGAGGCTCTCGTCGCCGGCTGTGCGGCGGCAAAAGTGCTGATCGTGGTCAGGGCTGCCCAGGAACAGCTGGCGCAGAAGAAATAGGATTTGGGACTGATCTTCTTGTGGCCGCGCGGGCAACTGCGCGGCCACCGTTTTAATAAAGGTTGACTTTTGCCCCAGTGGGGGTATAATAGGCTATGGGTATCAAGAACTTCGACGAGAGCTTCACTTTCGACGACGTACTTATCCGTCCTGCCGCTTCAGCAATGGAGCCCGCAGAGGCATCTCTCTCCACGACCATCGCCGGCATCAATCTCAAGGTGCCGTTTTTGAGCGCAGCAATGGACCGCGTTACCGACGAGGCAATGGCTATCGCGCTGGGCAAGCTCGGAGGCCTCGGTGTCGTGCATCGCAACTGCTCAATTGAAGTGCAGGTCAAAATAGTCACGACGATAAAGAATGCCGGTGTGCGGGTCGCGGCAGCATGCGGCCCGTTCGCGCTCGACCGCGCCGAGGCGCTCGACAAAGCCGGGTGCGACGTCATCGTCATCGACTGCGCGCATGGTCACAATTTAAATGTCGTTGCCAGTGCGAAGAAAATAAAAAAGAATCTCAAGCACGCAAAAATGATCTACGGCAATATCGCGACCGCCGAAGCGGCAAAGGAAGCGTGCGCTTTTGCCGACGCCGTCAAAGTCGGCGTCGGCCCCGGTTCCATCTGCACGACACGCATCATCTCCGGTGTGGGTGTGCCGCAGCTCTCCGCCATCCTTGAAGTCGTTTCCGTCGCTTCCAAAAAAGGCGTGCCGGTCATCGCCGACGGCGGTATGCGTACCTCCGGCGACATCGCAAAAGCACTCGCGGCAGGCGCTTCCGCCGTCATGCTCGGCAATCTCTTGGCCGGCACCGATGAGACTCCCGGCAAAATCGTGGAGAGCGACGGCAAGAAATTTAAAGAATATCGCGGCATGGGTTCGAAATCAGTCATCGACAGCGCGGCGGGGAAGGAGCGCTACTTTACGCACGGCAGAAAGGCGGTACCCGAGGGTGTGGAAGCGCTCGTGCCGCACAAGGGACCGGTAGAGGACGTGATTGCCACGCTTGTCTCCGGCGTGCAGGTGGGCATGGGCTACGTCGGCGCTAAAAATCTCAAAGAATTTGCCAAGAAAGCCCGCTTCATCCGCATCACGCCCGCATCTATCGCAGAAGGCAAACCGCATTCGCTTTCCGGTATCACCGGGTAAATTTTCACTCGAAGGTGTCGCACTCTCGGGGGTCGCTGTCTGCGCGTGTTCGCGCAGCGCTCCCGCTCGGCCCGTCGGCCTGCGCAAGACCCCCGCGAATGCGACACCCCGCTCGCTTTCGCTGGAATCAAATGCGGATTCAAGTAAAGTTCTGATATGGGGAGCATCCGAACAGGACTTGGTGCGATGGCGGCGCTCGCGGCCGCGGGTCTTTTGTTTGCCAACGTCCCCCCGCACGAAGTCCATGTACTGCGCGCACCGATGGAGGTGCCGAAGTCCGTCACCGCTACCGTTATTTTCGGCGGAGATATGATGTTTGACCGCACGATTCGAGAAGTTTCCGACAAAAAGGGAGGGGATTTTTTGTTCTCCTGCATTGATACCGAACTGCAAAAGGCCGACCTAGTAATCGCCAATCTGGAAGGACCGATTACTGCGGAGGCCTCAAGAAGCGTCGGCTCGCACGTGGGCGCTCCCGATAACTACGTCTTTACATTCCCGGTCTCGACTGCTTCGCTTTTGTACGCGCACAACATTCGCGTCGTGAATCTCGGTAACAACCATATCTATAATTTTGGCACGGGGGGAATTCTCTCAACCATCGCTTCACTCGAGGGCGCGAGCGTCGATTATTTTGGAGACCCGATTCACGCCACAGTCGTTCATAAAAATCTTGGGGGAATCCGTCTCGCACTCATTAATTACAACGAGTTTGTGAACCATGGCT